>CALMMO010000445.1 GCA_937868455.1 uncultured Marmoricola sp. | reverse complement strand
GGTCGGCACGGTTTGGTTGCCGTTGTTGACCTGCTCGACGATGTCAGCGGCCTCGGGGTTTTGTTCGATGTCGACCTCGGTGAACTCGATGCCTGCACGCTTGAGCTGGCCTTTGAGGCGGTAGCAGTAGCCGCACCAGGGCGTGGAGTACATCGTGAAGTTCATGGGGGTCCTCGCAACTAGAGTCTGTCTGCGTCGGAGATTGTCTCCCGACGCGGTCTCAACAACCAACGGGGCTAACCACATCACCCTAGGAGCCATTCCCGATGCATGCCGACGATCTGCTCGCAGCCCTCGATGAGGAGCAGCGCGAGGTCGCGTTGGCGTTGAGGGGGCCAGTGCGGGTGTTGGCGGGCGCGGGCACTGGCAAGACTCGGGCGATCACGCATCGCATTGCCTACGGAGTGGCCACTGGGGTCTACAACCCGACTCAGGTGTTGGCAGTCACCTTCACCACCCGAGCGGCGGGCGAGATGCGCACCCGATTGCGATCCATGGGTGCTGGCATGGTCCAGGCCCGCACCTTCCACTCTGCTGCGCTGCGGCAGGTGAGGTACTTCTGGCCTCAGGTCTACGGCGGCGCCCCTCCCACACTGATCGAGTCGAAGTTGGGCATCGTGGGTGCGGCGGCCAAGGCCAACCGCCTCCCAACCGATCAGGCGACGCTCAAAGACCTCGCCAGTGAGATCGAGTGGTGCAAAGTCAGCAACATCCGCCCCGATGACTACGCGAAGTTGGCTCCGGCTCGCGGACGTGAAGTTTCCGGCATCGATCCACTCAGTGTCGCCAAGGTGTTTGGCAGTTATGAGTCAGCCAAGCAAGAGCAGGGCCGCATGGACATGGAGGATGTGCTCTTGTTATCGGCGGCGCTGCTCAGCGACGACGAGCGGGTGGCTGCAACTGTGCGTCGGCAATACACACACTTCGTCGTCGATGAGTTTCAAGATGTCTCGCCCATCCAGTCGACCTTGCTCGACTTGTGGCTCGGTGGACGCGATGAGATCTGCGTGGTGGGTGACCCGGCCCAGACGATCTATTCATTCGCCGGGGCTCGTGACTCCTATTTGCTCGACTTCCCTCGCAAATTCAACGGCACAACCAGCGTCTCGTTGGTGCGCAACTATCGGTCGAGTCCTCAAGTCGTCGGTGCGGCCAATCAAGTGCTGGCCGGAGGGCGCACCACCTCTGTGCAACTGCGTGCCCAGGGGGAGAGCGGACCCGACGTGTCGTGGTCTGAGCATCCCGACGAAGTGGCCGAGGCTGATGCCATTGCTCGTGAAATCAGCCGCCTTCACCGAGACGGAGTGCCATTTCGCGAGATGGCGGTGCTGTTCCGTGTCAACGCGCAGTCGGAGGCATTCGAGGAGGCACTGGCATCGGCCGGCATCGCCTTCGTCGTACGTGGTGCAGCGCGGTTCTTTGATCGCCAGGAGGTCAAACAGGCAACCGCTCTGCTGCGTGGCTCGCTGAAGGCTGAGGGTGAGGGCGAGTCGTTGCCCGCGCGGGTCAGCCAGGCGTTGTCGACCATGGGCTGGTCGGCGGAGCCCCCGTCGGGTCGCGGGCAGGCCAGGGACCGATGGGAGTCGCTGGTGGCGATCGTGACCTTGGCCCAAGACTTTGAGCGCACTCACTCGGGCGCCACCCTGGCTGACTTCATCGCTGATCTGGAGCGTCGTGCGAATGAGCAGCACGCTCCAGTGGCCGATGGGGTCACTCTCGCGACGCTCCACACGGCCAAGGGCCTGGAGTGGGAGGCGGTGTTCTTGGCTGGCATGCACGAGGGCTCGATGCCGATCAGTTATGCCCAAACGCCGGCCGAAGTCGAAGAGGAGCGCCGCCTGCTCTATGTCGGCATGACTCGTGCCAAGCGACACCTGTGGGTCTCATGGGCGCTGGCACGCAACCCTGGCGGTGCCGCTCGTCGCAAGCCGAGTCGCTTCCTCACGGTGGCCTTGCCCGAGGCCCTGCAACCGGCTGCTCGGCCAGCTAAGCGCGAGAAGTCATCTCGCCGCGCGGCGAGTTGCCGCACCTGCCAAACGCCATTGCAGACCTCAAAGCAACGAAACCGTGGCTATTGCGATGACTGTCCGGTGCCCTATGACCTAGAGCTATTTGAGGCGCTGCGCGCTTGGCGCAAGCAGACCGCTGAGGCCGAGTCGGTGCCAGCGTTCGTGGTTTTCTCAGATGCCACCCTCGAAGCTTTGGCTGAAATGAAGCCCACTGACACCCGTGGCTTGTTGAAGATCAACGGCATCGGCATGGCGAAGCTTGAGAAATATTCAGAGGGCGTCTTCGACGTGCTGAAAAACTTTTCCAATAAATGATTTGCGGGTGCCTGCTAGGCGCAGTTACGGTACGCAGGACATCCCCTACGGGGGCCATACGCACGACAAGCCGCTGGCAACGGCTCGTGCACAAGCTTGAAGGAGGTGCAACAACATGATGAACCAACTGTGGCTCACATCCGACGCAACGTCGGCCTTTGGCATGTCCAACTTGCACCTCTCCGGCACTGCATTTGCAGGCCGCAAGCGGGGCGCAGCACTGGGCGCCAACCGCCCGGCTAACGCCACTGTGGCCACCCAACTGGGGACCTCTGTCTGTCCGACCTAGCACTTAACTAGGCACTCAGGCCGCGGAACCCCAACGGGATCCGCGGCCTTCTTGGTTCTTGAGCCAAGTCCGGTCGCGGATCCCACCCGAAGACCAAATCCGACAGGACAGAAACAAAGGAGGGACTCGCCATGGCGGCGCTGCCTTGTCATCGAGTGGACCCGGAGCTCTACTTCGCAGAGACCCCGGCCGATGTGGAGATCGCAAAGGCCAACTGCGCTCCCTGCCCGGTGCGCGCCGAGTGCCTTGCAGGAGCCCAAGATCGGCGCGAGCCGTGGGGCGTGTGGGGTGGCGAGCTCTTCATGCAGGGAGCGGTCATCGCTCGCAAGCGGCCCCGGGGACGGCCCCGGAAGACCCCGGTCGCGGCCTAGGTCGCGATCACTCAACAAGACTTCGAAAGGACACGCGCATGACTCACAAACATGCTGAACGTGCCTGGGTTTATCAGTTGGTGCGTAGCACCTTGCAAACTCAGGCCGTGCGCCGTGAAGCCGAACGAGCGTTGCACGCTCGGCACGCGCTGATGCGGCTGCACTAAGACCACTGTCAACGCCCCCAAGGAAATCTCCTGGGGGCGTTGAT
>CALMMO010000444.1 GCA_937868455.1 uncultured Marmoricola sp. | reverse complement strand
AGAAGCGGCCCGGTCCAAAGCCGAACCAGGACATGCCCGACATCATTGACCTGCTACTCGCCACAGGCTGCCGGATCGGAGAAGTACTTGCCATCCGATGGACGGACATCGACTTGAGTGCGACGCCACCGACCGTGTCAATCAGCGGCACGATCAAGACGGAGACGGGAAAGGGCACCTACCGCAAGCCCAAGCCGAAGTCCGACTCTTCGAAGCGCACCATCGCCCTGCCGCCGTTCGCAGTCGATGTTCTGATGAGGCGACGTGTCGAGCAACGACCGAATCACTACAACGCCGTCTTCGCCACCCGCAACGGCACATGGCACCAAGTCGGCAACATCGAGCGGCGGTGGCGCACGATCCGAGCAGACACAGGCTTCGACTGGGTGACGCCACACACCTTCCGCAAGACCGTCGCGACCTTGATCGACCGCCTAGTCGACTCGGACACCGCGGCCCGCGTTCTCGGCCACTCGTCAGACGCGATCACCAAAGAGTTCTACATCGAGAAGGACAGGACGACACCCGACGTGACGCACATCCTTCAGTCCTTCGCCGGCAAAGCCACGACGACCAAATCGGACGTCTGACGTCGCCCAGGCGGCCGCCTCGAGCGCCAGCCTGGCCCCAACCACGGGACCACAATGGGCTGCCAACGCGGAGGTTTCCGGGACATAAACGCGGCACAAGGCTATGTGGCTCAAGAAACCAAGTGGCCCCCGAACTGCGTTTCCGCAGGTCAGGGGCCACTTTCTTGTAGCGGGGGCAGGATTTGAACCTGCGACCTCTGGGTTATGAGCCCAGCGAGCTACCGAGCTGCTCCACCCCGCGTCGGCTTGGTGAACTTTACGCGAGGATGTGCCGCATCCCAAATCGAGTTTCCAGTGCCGAGCCAGCGGCTAGGTGAGTTCCCCGGTCGACAGGTAGATCACTTGGCGACCGATGGCCACGGCATGGTCGGCGAAGCGCTCATAGAAGCGACCAATCAAGGTGAGGTCGACGGTCGTTTCCACTGGGTCGCTTCGGTTGCTTGAGATCACCTGGGCCAGTAACGATCGGTGCAGGGCATCCATGTGGTCGTCTTCTGACTCAATCTGGCGGGCCAGCGCTGCGTCCTGATTCACAAAGACCTCGGCGGCCTTGCGGATCAGGTCAGCTGCGGCCGCACCCATCGCCACCACGGTCTCGCGCATTGGCTCGGGTACGACGACGTCTGGATAGCGGCGCCGGGCTTGCTTGGCGATGTTCTTGGCAAGATCTCCAGAGCGCTCGAGATCGCTGACGATCCGTTGCACCGCCAGCAGTAGGCGCAGGTCTGATGCCACCGGCTGTTGGCGCACCTGAACGTCAATCGCAGCCGCTTCGATGTCGCGACAGACAGCGTCGACGCTGGCATCGCGAGTGATCACGTCCTCCGCGGCAACTCGGTCCTGGTCCAGCAGCGCCTCGGTCGCCTGGGTGATGGCTACTTCGACGAGGTCGAAGAGCTCGAGAACGCGATCAACGATCTTGGCCAGGTCGTTGTGATACCGATCGCGCATTAGCCGAAGCGTCCAGTGATGTAGTCCTCGGTGCGCGGGTCCTGGGGGTTCTTGAAGATCACGCTGGTCTTGTCGAACTCCACCAAAAGCCCGGTGCGGTTACCGGTGGTCTCATCGGGGCGAGCAGTGAAGAACGCGGTGCGATCGGCGACTCGCGCTGCCTGCTGCATGTTGTGGGTGACGATCACGATCGTGTAGCTCGAACGCAACTCGTGCATCAAGTCCTCGATGCGAGCGGTCGCAATCGGGTCCAACGCGGAGCAGGGCTCGTCCATCAAGATCACGTCTGGCTTCGTGGCGATGGTTCTGGCGATGCACAGTCGTTGCTGTTGCCCACCGGAAAGCCCGTACGCCGATTGCTTCAGCTTGTCTTTGACCTCATCCCACAACGCAGCCCCGCGCAACGCCTCCTCAACCAGGGCATCCATGCTGTCGACCTTCATGCCGGTCACACGCGGGCCGTAGGCGATGTTGTCGTAGATCGACTTGGGGAACGGGTTGGGCTTTTGGAAGACCATGCCAATGTTCTGACGCACGGCGATCGGGTCGACCTTCGGGTCATAGATGTTTTGCCCGTGATAGGTGACTTTGCCCTTCACGTGAGCGCTCGGCACCAAGTCGTTCATCCGGTTCAGGCAGCGCAACACCGTGGACTTGCCGCACCCCGAGGGCCCGATCATGGCGGTGATTTCGTTGCGGCCAAACGCCAGGTTCACGTCGTGCACAGCGTGGAAGTTGCCGTAGTACACATTGAGGTTGTCGGCCACAATCACCGGGTCTGGCGGCAAGGCCGGCAGCTGGGCAGAGGTTCGGGGCCGCTCCGCCGGAGCCTCAGCGTGCTCTTCAGTCTGTGAGCCGGTAGAGAAGTAAGCGGGTTTGGTCGTGGTCATCAGTTCTCCTACCAAGAACGCTGGAACTTGTTGCGGATGAATATTGCGATGGCATTCATGGCCAGGATCATCACGAGGAGCAAGATGATCGCGGCGGCTGCTGCGGTCCTGAACTCCTCTTTAGGGTCCCCAGCCAAGGTGTAAATCTGCATCGGAAGCGCAGTGACGGGACTGGTTAGGCCGGTGGGGTCAAAGAGCACGTTGCCGAGCCCGAGCAAGAGCAACGGTGCGGCCTCGCCGATGGCTCGAGACAGACCAAGGATCGTGCCGGTGGCAATGCCCGGGATCGCTGATGGCAGCGTCTGGCGCCAGGTGGTTTGCCAGACGGTGGCGCCCAGGGCCAGCGAACCGTCACGGATGTCGCGCGGGACCGCCCGCACTGCCTCTCGGGTCGTGATGATGATGACCGGGAGGATCAGCAAGGCAAGGGCAACAGCGCCACCGAGCACCACGCCTTTGTTGGTGAAGCTCAAGAGCGCCATGACACCAACGGCGAGCATGCCGTAAACAACCGAAGGCACAGCGGCCAGGTTCTGCAGGGACACCTCGATCAAGGTGTTGTACCAGCGCTTAGCCCCAGCAAACTCCTCCAGATACAACGCCGCAGCGATGCCCAGTGGCACGGCCAATGCGGCCGTGAAGACCATCAGCCAAGCGCTACCCAAGATGCCGGCCCTAAAGCCGGTCTCTTCAGGGCGCAAACGCGACTGATACTCGGTAACAAGGGCGGCGTCGAAACGCGGCGCTCCTTCGACAGCCGTGTCGACGATCAGGACGATCAAGACCATCACGCCGAAGAACAACGAGAACCACAAGACGCTGAGAAAGAGCACCGACTTCAGGTCCCGGTCTCGGTTCTTGCCCGTCACAATGCTGGCGGTTGCGGCTGCCGGAGAGGCAGCCGGACTGGCGAGACTCATCAGTACTCCTGCCGGAAGCGTCGAACGATCACGATGCTGATCGCATTGATGACCAAGGTGATGAGGAACAGCAGCAGGCCGACCGCAAAGAGCATGTCGTACTCCGCTGATCCGACCGGGTTTTCACCGCGCGCGGTGGTGGCGATGAACCCGGTCAAGGTTTGAGCCGCGTCAAAGGGGTTGAGGCTGAAGTTCTTCCCGTTTCCTGCTGCGGTGGCCACGATCATGGTTTCGCCGACAGCTCGAGAAATCCCGAGTACGACGGCCGCAGCGATCCCCGAGAGCGCGGCCGGGAAGACCACCCTCAACGTCGTCTGCATCCGGTTTGCACCCATCGCCAAGGATCCTTGACGCAACGCGAGCGGGACAGCCGACATCGCGTCCTCCGACAGCGAAGCCACGGTCGGGATGATCATGACGCCGAGCACGAGCCCGGCCGACAGCATGTTGAAGAACCCAACAGGCAGGTTGAGCCAGCCCTTGAGCACCACTGGGGTGACGAAGGTGACTGCAAAGAATCCGTAGACGATCGAGGGAACTCCGGCTAGAAGTTCGACGGTCGGTTTGAGCCACTTGCGGGCTCGCTTTGAGGCGTACTCAGACAAGTACATCGCGGCCCCGAGCCCGATCGGAACTGCCACGAGCAAGGCGATCACCGTGGTAACAAGGGTGCCGGTCAGCAGCGGGATGACTGCTGGCTTAGCCGATGAGCCGCTCGGGTCAGTGACTGCGAAGAATTCGCTGAAAGAAACGTGGGTGCTGAAGAACTCGATCACCGGTTGGATCAGCGAGGCGATGATCCCGATAGTGATCGCGATCGACAACAGGGCCGACGCGAAGAGAGAGGCTTTGATTGTCGCTTCGCCCAAGCGCAGCTTGCGGCCAAGGTCTGGAGTTCCGGGCAGGCCCGCCCCGTTGGGCGGACCTGCCTGGATCGTTGTGCTCATTAGTGCAATGCCTCGCTAGAGCTTCAGCTGCCGATGCCGGCAAGGGCATCTTGGGTCTTGGCGTAGTCGTCATCGCTGAGCGGGATGAACGCAGCAGCCTCGGCAATGTCGCCCAGGTTCTCGATGTAGAAGTCCACGTAGGTCTTCACAGCGGCGTTGTCGGTGTAGGAAGAGTTCTTCACGTACACGAACAGCGGACGAGCCAGCGGGGTGTAGCTGCCGTCACGGGCGGTGTCAGCCGAAGGAGCAACGCAACCGCTGCCGCCGTCGATCTGCAGAGCCTTGAGGGAGTCTTGGTTCTCCTCGTAGTAGGAGTAACCGAAGAACCCGACTGCACCCTCGGTGCCCGAGATGCCCTGGACCAAGATGTTGTCGTCTTCGGAGGACTCGACGTCCGAACGCAGCGACTCAGACTCATCCGCGATCACGTCGCCGGCCATGTAGTCATAGGTGCCGGAGTCGGTGCCGGGGATGAAGAAGCTGATCTCCTGGTCAGGGAAGCTGGGGTCGATTTCGTTCCAGTTCTTAGCCTTCGACTTCGGGCCGAGGAGCTTGACCAGCTGGTCAACCGTGAGGCACTCGACGCCAAGGTCAGGGTGCACCGCAACGGTCAGCGCGTCAGTCGCGACGAGCAGTTCGGTGTACTTGATGCCCTTTTCGTCGCAGGCAGCCTTCTCTTCGTCCTTGATCGGACGTGAGGCATCGGAGATGTCAGTCTCGCCGGCGCAGAACTTCTCAAAGCCACCGCCAGTGCCGGACTCGGCCACCGACACCTTGACCTGAGGGTGCTCCTCGTTGACGAGCTCTTGAGCTGCGACACTCATCGGGTACACCGTCGAAGAACCATCGACAACGACGCTGCCAGTTACGGCGTCGCCATCGCCTTCGGCGTTGCCGCCACCGCACGCGGCGAGTGAAAGCATCAAAGTGGTGGCACCAGCAACAACTGCGGTGCGCTTGGGGAGCTTGAGCATGTAGCTCTTCCTGTCTCGATTCAGGCAGCGTTGAGCCAGCCTGGGGATTGCTTGGACTCCGTCATGGAATCCGGCTTGAGTAAATGAACAGTGAACGACTACACAACGCACGATGAAAGGCGCCGAAAGTTCGCGGGGGAATCGATGAGCCCCAGGGCGCGCACAATGACCAAAGCCCACGTCACCGCGAAAGGTGATGTGGGCTTTGGTATCGCTGACTCATGCGAGTCGGTGTGGCCTACTTCGACTTAGCCAACGCCCGACTCACCAGATTCTGTGCGGCCTTGATGTCTTTGGCGTAGGTCGCAAGGTCGCCGCGCTTGAGGGCTGCGTCGGCGGAGCGGAACTTCGCCATGGCTTGCTCAAGCAACTGCTTGGCGGTGCCGTCGCTTGGTGTTGGGGTGCCGGGTTCGCTGGGCGGCGCTGAGGTGTCGCCCACCGCCATACGCAAAGCCTCATCAAGCGTCTTGCCGATGCCCACGTCACCGCCAAACGATGCCAGCACATAGCGAAGTTGCGGATAGTTGCCCACACCGCCAGTGCGCTGGGTGTAAAGCGGCTGCACGTAGAGCAGACCGCCACCCACCGGAAGGGTCAGCAGGTTGCCGGGCACAGCTTCTGCCTTCGATCGGGTGTAAGGCAGCATCGCTGAAGACACCGTCTGGTCGTTGTTCATGGTGTTGGCAATCTGCGAAGGACCACTCACTGCGTTGTCCTTTGGCAACACCAACATCTGGAACTTGCCATACGTCTCGGTCTTCGTAGCGTCAGCACCCACCGAC
>CALMMO010000443.1 GCA_937868455.1 uncultured Marmoricola sp. | reverse complement strand
GCACAACGCTGGATAGAACCGATTCGCCGGATGAGCGAAATGCGTCTGGACCGCCGCGGTCCAAAGCCCCGGATTGATCCCGACAAACAGCAAGCGGAGCCCAGGGCCAACCAGGTCGGGCACGGTCGAGTCGCGGTAACTGTCTAACTCGGCTTTGGTGAAGGAAACCACGAGCTAAAGGTGCCATAAAGGTGGGTCGGGCAACGTAGGGTTGCCCATCGAGATGACCACGCAGTTGCCCTTTGACCTTCCAGACCAGGCTCCCGTCGAGCCGGTGCGCACGCGCCCCTCGCGAGAGGCTCTGCTTGAGGGGCTCAACCCCTCTCAACGCGATGCGGTGATCCACGCTGGCGCGCCGCTTTTGGTGATTGCAGGTGCCGGGTCCGGCAAGACCCGAGTGCTCACTCGACGCATTGCTTGGCTTATCTCCGAGCGTGGCGCTCACCCTGGTTCGATCCTGGCGATCACCTTCACCAACAAAGCCGCTGCAGAGATGCGCGAGCGCGTTGAAGAACTCGTTGGCAACCGCGCCCGGATCATGTGGGTGAGCACCTTCCACTCGGCGTGCGTGCGCATTTTGCGCAAAGAGATCGACAAGTTTGGTTTCAAGAGTTCTTTCACGATCTATGACTCCGCTGACTCAAAGCGATTGATGACGCTGGTGTGTCGTGACCAAGATCTAGACCAGAAGCGCTTCCAACCGCGGGCGATTCTCAACTGGATCTCCAACTGCAAAAACCAACTCATCGAGCCTGATCAGGCAGTCAAAGACGCTCGCAATCAGCAGGAGGAGGTCTATGCCTCGGCGTACGTCGAATATCAACGTCGACTGCGTGTGGCCAACGCGCTCGATTTCGACGACCTGCTGACCACGACTGTCTACCTGATGCGAGCGTTCCCCGAGGTGCGCGAAAACTGGCGACGTCGCTTCCGCCACGTGCTTGTCGATGAATACCAAGACACCAACCATGCTCAATATGCGCTGGTGCATGAGTTGTGCGCTGACCCCTTAGAAGACACCGGCGAACAACGCACCCCACCTGCGGAGTTGATGGTGGTTGGAGACGCGGATCAGTCGATCTATGCCTTCCGAGGTGCCAACATCGCCAACATTTTGGACTTCGAATCCGACTTTCCCGATGCGGCCACCATCATGCTGGAGCAGAACTATCGCTCCACGCAGACCATCTTGACCGCTGCCAACTCGGTGATCAGTCGCAACCAGGGGCGCAAGCCCAAGAACCTGTGGAGCGATGCAGGCGAGGGCGCCAAGATCGTTGGGTACGTCGGTGATGACGAGCGCGACGAGGCGAGGTTCGTCGCCGAGGAGATCGATCGGCTCACAGATGATGGTCACGCGAAGGCTGGCCAAGTCGCGGTGTTTTATCGCACCAACGCCCAGAGTCGGGTGTTTGAGGAGATCTTCATCCGGGTGGGCATGCCCTACCGAGTCGTGGGGGGCGTGCGGTTCTATGAGCGCCGCGAGGTGCGCGACGGTCTTGCCTATCTGAGGGCGCTAGCCAACCCTGACGACGAGGTGTCGTTGCGACGCATCCTCAACACCCCAAAACGGGGGATTGGGGAGCGCGCAGAGGCGGCAGTGGACTCCTTTGCCAAGAGGGAGTCGATGACCTTCTGGGAGGCGCTACAGCGCGCCGAGGAGGCGCCTGGCATCGCCACCCGATCCCTCACCTGCATCCGAGGGTTCGTCGACATGATGAACGAACTGGGTTCGATGGTCGCCGGTGGCGAACGTGTCGATGTGATCCTCGAGCACACGCTGGCCAAGTCGGGCTATCTC
>CALMMO010000442.1 GCA_937868455.1 uncultured Marmoricola sp. | reverse complement strand
CGCCAACCCAGCAACCACCGCGATGCTGCCCGCAGCGACCAACCGACCACCGGCCCCGGTCGATCTCGAGCCCAAGCGTCGCAAGCGCACGGGGCTGTGGGTGACTTTGGCGGTTGGTCTGGTCGTGTTGCTGACCGCGGCAGCGGTCTTCTTGCCCAGGCTGTGGAACCAAGCACCTCCCGAGGTGCTGGTGCCAGACGTGACCAACTCCAACCAAGTGTTGGCGACCGCGACCTTGCAGGACGCGAAACTCAAAGTCGGTCAGATCACTGAGGCCACCAGTGACACGGTCAAAGAGGGCGATGTGATCTCCACCGACCCTGAGGCGGGCACCTCGGTGCCGGAGAACTCAACCGTCGATTTGGTGATCAGCACTGGAAAGCCGGCCGTGACGTTGCCCGACGACATGATTGGCCGGCCAGGCTCGGAGGTTGAGGCCGAACTCATCGCGTTGGGTTTGAGGGTCAAGGTGATCCCTCAAGAGTCGGACCTGCCCCTGGATCAGGTGATCTCGACGAGTCCGGCGGAGGGCGAGCAGGTGGCCGCCAATGGGCGAGTGAAGCTCTACGTATCCGATGGACCCGAGACAGTGCCGGACTTGGTGGGCAAGACTCAGGCCGAAGCCGAGCAACTGATCCTGGCGGCAGGTTTCAAGCCGCATGTGGTCGAGAACCCCAACAGCATCGAGCCCGCGGGCACCGTTATCCACCAGTCGCCGTCGGTGGGTCAGACGTTGCCGGCAGGCTCAGAGGTGACCATCGAGGTCTCCACGGCCGACCCATTCACCGAAACGCCCGGGCCTTAGGTCAGTTGGTTTTGATCGTCGCAACGGTGGCGTGACGCAGTTTGGTGATGCCCTCGTAGGCCTTGATGGTGAGATCGGTTGAGGTCGTTGCGTCGTACCCAAGGCTGTAGAGCGCAGCCGTTTGTCGGTAGGCATCGAGATAGACACTGCCGTCAATCGCGGCCTGAAGTTTGACGGGGTCGCCGATCGCGGCAATGCGGTACGGCGGCGAATAGGGCACACCGTGCAAGATCACGGTGGCACCCACACACTTGATGCCGGTCGTGGAGATGATGCGTTGGTCTTGCACACTGACTGCGGTTGCCCCACCAATCCACAACGCATTGATGACTGCCTGGATGTCTTGCTGGTGCACAACAAGCTTCTCGATTTCGGGGGTGCCGTTCTTGAGCGCGAGTTGCACAACCGATTGGGGCGCATCCGAGAGTGTGATCGTCATTCCGGGGCCAGTGGCCTCATTCAAACCGGCCGCGGGACTCACCTTGTCGATTTCGTTTTGCCAGCGTCGTACCTCAGCGCCACCGCGTGAGCGGCTCAGCGTGCGCACTTCGTCAGCCAAAGCTGCGGCCTTTGCCACCTCTGCATCGGTGTCGGCACGTTGGCGCTGCACCAAGGTGCGCAGGTCGGTGACGCTCGCAGCCCGGATTTCGTTGCCACCAGAAGTCGCCCAACTGGTGAGAAAAAGTAGTCCGCCTCCGACCGCCGAAACGAAGGTGGCGCCACGCCAGGCTCGTCTTCGGGCCGCGACGCGACGCGAAGCCGCGTGTGATCCGTGAGGCATAAGGGTCCTTGTTCGATTCGGCGTACGTAACGACGGTGACTACGCTAACCCCAGTTCATCATGGCCTTCGTAGGAGAGACACGTGTCTAAGCCGCATGCCCGCAATTTCGATAGCTCACTCGTTGGGGTTACCAACTCCCGCAAGCGCATCGTAATCGCCGCAGTTCTGCTCGTTGCTGGCATCGCCTGGCTGATCGTGTTCACGAAGGTCGCCGCTCCGCACGCCTTCTGGGAGCAGGGCTTGGGCGCCGAGCCGACAAACCCGATCCCCTGGATGGCCAAGATGAAGATGTGGAACTACCTCATCGCCTTCGCAATGATCTTGGCCTCGCTGTGGGTCGCAGCCGACAAGTCCACCCCGATGGGTCGTGGCCGCGGCGTGGTGATCGGCATGGTTGGTTGCTTGTTGATCGGCCTGATCTGGATCGTTCTGTTCTACCTGATGGGCAACACCGGCAAGATCCCGGTGATGAACCGGCTTGGTCAGTGGAACCTGGCGTTGGGCATGGCCGTGATTGCCACGTCATTCGCCTTCGCGACCAAGTGGGAGTAATCCACAGCAGTTATCCACAGTGTGGATAACTACAACC
>CALMMO010000441.1 GCA_937868455.1 uncultured Marmoricola sp. | reverse complement strand
CCCAGGCGCCGCGAGAGACGTAGTCGGGCAGAGGTGTGTACGCCGGCGCCCCATCTGCGCGTGCCGTCGTCAAACGCGATGAGGGCGATAGGTCTTTGCCGGGATCGACCAACACCACCCGGGCTTCACGTACGGCGCCGCTAATACGGACGGTGATGCCGGTTGCCTTACCAATCCACACGGGGTCGGTGCCTAGGCGCGGACCGGACATGTCTTCAGCGCGAAGGGTGCGCCAATGTGACCAGTCGTGGTGACGCAGGTATTTGATCTGAACCCGACTCGGCTGTGCTCCCAGAGCCCAGGTCACGCCAACGAGCCCAAACTTGGGGGTGTGGCGGGCCCGAAGGATGCGGGTGTCCCCTTTGCTACCGGCCGCGACTGGCACAGGCAGTTCAATCACTGCCGGCCCGTCGACGCGGGTTCGGTGCTGCGCGACACCGGGGGTCAAGGTCGCCGCTGTGAGTGCAAGGGCGAGACCAAGAGTGCTGAAGGCGCGCATTGTGAGTTACTGAGCGACGCCGTACAACCGGTCACCGGCATCACCAAGGCCGGGCACGATGTAGCCGAGCTCATTGAGGTGGCTGTCCATCGCGGCAGTCACGATGTTCACGGGTACGTCGACGCCAGCCAAACCCGCGCGCAGGTTCTCAACGCCTTCGGGCGCGGCAAGCAAGCAGATACAAGTGATGTCATCGGCGCCACGGTCGACCAGGAAACGAATCGCTGCCGCCAAGGTGCCACCGGTGGCCAGCATGGGGTCAAGCACGTAGCACTGGCGACCAGAGAGGTCAGCAGGCAACCGCTCGGCGTAGGTCGATGCCTCAAGCGTCTCTTCGTTGCGGACCATGCCCAGGAAGCCCACCTCCGCCGTCGGGATCAGCCGGACCATGCCTTCGAGCATGCCCAGGCCTGCACGAAGGATCGGCACAACCAGGGGGCGAGGGTGACGCAGATTGACGCCCGGCGCTTCGGCCACGGGTGTCGTGACGGTGACGTCGTTGACGCGAACTCCTCGGGTGGCTTCGTAGGCCAAGAGGGTGACGAGTTCGTCAGCTAGTTTGCGAAAGGTCGCTGAGTCGGTGCGCTGGTCGCGCAGAGTCGTGAGCTTGTGGGCCACCAGTGGGTGATCGATTACGTGCACGTCCATGGCCCAAAGCTATCGGAGGTGGCAGGGATACGGCGCGTCTGTCACCCTGGTGACATGGCCGAGGACAGCGAATCTGAGATCGAAGCGATTGACTTCGCCGTCGCGGCCTACCGTGAGGAAGGCATTTGGCAGCTTCATGCGCTCGATCAGGCCAAACTTGAATCGGTCGATTCGATAGCGCGCGAGTTGCGCAGATACCCCGGTGACAACGGAGCGATTGGATTGCTCAGCGTCGACGAGGACTTCTTTGTCATCGTTCGCGCTCGAGGGGCTCACGTCACCGTGTTGTTGTCGGATGCCTCTGCCGCAACCGATTGGTCGTTGGCCAGATCGGTCACCGACTTCGTGGGAGTGCCGGTCGAAGACGACGACGAGCCGGCTCCCGCTGGCGACCTCGCCATTTTTGCCGACATGGGCATCCCGGCGATGGACATGGGTCTGATGCTCGACGACCTCGATCTGTACCCCGACGAGCAACTCAGCGACATCGCTTCCAAGCTCGGCTTCGGTCCTCGGTTCGATGAACTGGCGGGTCTAGGCAGTTGAGCCCCTGGGTCGAGCCGATGCGCGCGGCCCTGGAACTAGCCCGGGTTGCTGCGACGTACGACGAAATCCCGGTGGGTGCCCTCGTGCTTTCACCCGATGGTGAAGTGGTCGCGCAGGCTCACAATCGACGTGAACTCGATGCTGACCCCACTGCCCATGCTGAGGTCCTTGCCCTGCGGCAGGCCGGGGAGGCGCTAGGGGAGTGGCGCCTTGCTGACCACACCTTGGTGGTCACGCTTGAGCCCTGCACCATGTGCGCGGGCGCCATCGTTTTGTCGCGCATCTCGCGGGTGGTCTTCGGTGCCTTTGACGAAAAGGCGGGGGCTGTTGGATCGCTGTGGGACGTGGTGCGCGATCGCCGACTCAACCACCGCCCTGAAGTGGTGAGTGGGGTTTTGGCGACTGAGTCTTCGAGGCTTCTCACGGACTACTTCGCCACGCAGCGGTGATCCTCGAGCCGCCGCGCTTAACCCGGGACTTTGGCGCTTTGCGGGGGAGATCCCCCGGGCAAAGCGCCAAAGTCACAGGTTTACTTGTGACTTTCGCAGGGCAGAAATCAGCTCTTGATCGCCGAAATCTCGAACGTCAAGGTGACCTTCTCGCTCACGAGAACGCCACCTGTTTCGAGGGCTGCGTTCCACGAGAGGCCGTAGTCCTTGCGGTTCA
>CALMMO010000440.1 GCA_937868455.1 uncultured Marmoricola sp. | reverse complement strand
CAACCGTTCATCACTTCACCTAGGTTGCAACCTGGGTTAAGTGACAACTTGGGTACTTAACCTGGGATTTCGACACCCGCGCCAGCGGGCCAAAAACACCAAACCGGGCCACCCTTTGGGTGACCCGGTTTGTTTAAGCGATAAATCAGGCAGGAACCACGTTGAGCGAGACGTCGGCCTCGACGTCGTCGTGGACCCGGACCTTGACGGTGTGGCTTCCGGTGGACTTGATCGGGTTGCCCAGCACGATGCTGCGCTTGTCGACCTCGGCACCACCGGCGCTGATCGCAGCGGCGATGTCGGCCGCGGTGACCGCACCGAAGAGACGACCCTCGGTGCCAGCACGCACCGGCACGTTGAAGGTGGAACCCTCGAGCTTGGCCTTCACCTCAGCGGCGTGGTCGGTGTCGCGCACGGCCTTGGCCTGACGCGAGCGGTTGATCGAATCGATGGTCTTTTCGCCACCCTTGGTCCAACGGATCGCGAAACCGCGAGGGACGAGGTAGTTGCGGCCGTAACCGTCTTTAACCTCGACAACTTCACCGGCGCTACCGAGGCCGGAGACTTCCTGAGTCAAGATGAGCTTCATTTCTCAAGAATCCTTTCTCAGCGAGTGGTCGCGGTGTAGGGCAGCAGTGCGACTTCACGAGCGTTCTTGACCGCCATGGCGATGTCACGCTGGTGCTGAACGCAGTTGCCGGTCACCCGACGGGCGCGGATCTTGCCGCGGTCGGAGATGAACTTGCGGAGCAGGTTGGTGTCTTTGTAGTCGACACCAGTCGCCTTCTCCTTGCAGAACTGGCAAACCTTCTTCTTCGGCTTGCGAATCACTGCCTTAGCCATTGTGGTGCTCTCTTTCGTTGAGCCCGGACACTAGGCGAGGGCCCGGAATGGGATTGTGGATTGATCAGAACGGGGGTTCTTCGGTGGGCTGTGCAGCCCAGGGGTCACGCGCGGGAGCCTGCGGAGCAGCCGACTGGCCACCACCGAAAGCCGCAGGAGCTGGCTGACCTTGCGGGGCGCCGCCCCACGGGTCTTCGCCGCCACTGTTGTAGCCGCCGCCACCTGCACTGCGAGCAGCGCGGGTCACCTTTGCGGTGGCGTACTTCAACGACGGACCAACCTCTTCGACCTCGATCTCAAAGACGGTGCGCTTCTCGCCTTCGCGAGTTTCATACGACCGAGCCTTGAGTCGACCCTGGACGACCACGCGCATGCCCTTGGTGAGGGACTCTGCAACGTTTTCGGCCGGCTGGCGCCACACCGAGCAAGACAAGAACAGCGCTTCGCCGTCTTTCCACTCATTGGTCTGGCGATCGAAAGTGCGGGGGGTGGAGGCGATCCGGAAGTTAGCTACCGCGGCACCCGAGGGGGTGAAGCGCAGCTCCGGGTCGTCGACCATGTTGCCCACCACAGTGATGAGGGTTTCACCTGCCATTTTCGGCTCCTAACGATTCGTCAGACGCTCAGCGAGCGCCGGGACGAATGACCTTAGTGCGCAGCACCGACTCATTCAGGGTGAGCTGACGGTCAAGTTCCTTGACGGTTGCCGGCTCAGCAGTCAGATTGACGATGGCGTAGATGCCTTCGGCGTTCTTCTTGATTTCGTAAGCCATCCGGCGACGACCCCAAACCTCGACACTGTCGACGGTGCCACCATCTTTGGTGACTAATTTGAGGTACTTGTCGAGCGACGGGGCGACGGTGCGCTCCTCCAGGCTCGGGTCGAGGATGACGACCATTTCGTAGGCACGCAAAACTGCCTACCTCCTTCGGACTCATGCGGCCACGGACGTTCCGTGGCAGGAGGCGACCCCCGAAGTTTCACGAGGGCGACAGGTCAGCTTACCCCGCAGACGCAGGTACGACGAAATCACCGATTGCTTCCCCCTCGACCTGCTGGCCCGCTGGCTCTGGCGCCGCTGTACGCACTGCTCTGCCAGGACGTCATACGAACTGGTCGCCATAGGAACCGGGTCGTATGACGTTGTGGCGTGCGTCATACGAAACGAGCGCCATAACGACCGCAACGTATGACGCAAGGGCCGCAGGCCCGTCCGACCCCGACCTGGGCATCACACTCCTCACCGACCTGAGCCGCGAGGTCGGAAGCACCACCCAACTACCCTTGCCCGCATGCCCAACACAGCCTCAACCGCGCGACTTAACATCGGCGCTCACGTCGACCAAACCGATCCGATCGCGGAGGCCAAGGCACGCGGCACAAACCTGGTGCAGTTCTTCTTGGGTGATCCGCAGGGATACAAGGGTCCGGAGATCAGGTACGCCGGGGGCGCCGCGCAACTCAAAGCCGATGCTGAGGCCAAGGGGATCGATCTTTACGTGCATGCGCCGTACATCGTGAATGTGGCGACCACCAACAACCGGATCAGGATCCCCAGTCGCAAACTCTTGCAACAGCACGTCGATGCGGCGGCTTCGATCGGCGCGAAGGGGCTGATCGTCCACGGTGGACACGTCAACGCCAGTGATGATCCTGCGGTCGGGTTCGACAACTGGCGCAAAGCGATCGAGGCAACCGATCTCAAGGTGCCCGTGCTGATCGAAAACACGGCGGGCGGAGACAACGCGATGGCACGCCACCTCGATCGAATCGCAGCGGTCTGGGAGGCGATCAGCCACGCCGAGGGGTTCGAACAGGTTGGGTTCTGCCTCGACACCTGTCACGCATGGGCTGGTGGCATTGACCTGGCCGGTGTGGTCGACAAGGTCAGGGCCATCACGGGAGGCATCACCTTGGTGCACGCCAACGACTCGCGCGACACCGCAGGCTCGGGGGCTGACCGGCACGCCAACTTCGGCAACGGCAACCTGCCCGAAGATGAGTTCGCCGCGATCGTTCGCGAAGCCGGGGCGCCGATCATTTGCGAGACGCCCGGTGGTGCCGCCGAGCACATCGCCGACTTTGAGTGGCTGCGTTCGCGCGCATAGGCATGGGTGTTGCGGGCTAGAGTCGTCGCCGTGGGATCTGCACTCGTCGTACGCCGCATCAACGCCGCCGAACACCTGGACTTTGTGCGCGCTCAAGACTCGGTGAGCTTCTTGCAGACGCCGGCCTGGGCCAAGGTGAAGCGCGAATGGGAGTCCGAATCCCTCGGGTGGTTCTCGGGCACCGACTTGGTGGGTGCGGCTCTCGTGCTCTTTCGCAAGATCCCCAAGTCGCAACGCTCCCTGGCCTACTTGCCTGAAGGCCCGGCCATCGACTGGGCCAGCGACGACCTGGGTGCCTGGCTGTCCCCACTCAAAGAGCACCTGAAAAAGCGCAAAGCCTTCGCAATCCGCATCGGCCCTCCGGTGGTCACGCGCACCTGGAGCGCGCAGCAGATCAAAGACGGCATCGCTGATGGGTCCATCGATTCGTTGCTCGACATGCCGCCGACGAGTCGTTCACAAACCGGCGCCAGTGTGGTGTCGCAGTTGCGTGAACTGGGATGGCTGCACTTAGCGCCAGAGGGTGGCTTCTCGGCGGGTCAGCCGCAGTACAACTTCCAGATTCCGCTTGCAGGGCGCACTGAAGCCGACGTACTCAAAGGCATGAACCAACTGTGGCGTCGCAACATCAAGAAGGCTGACAAGGAGGGGGTAGTGGTCACCGAGGGTGGTCGCGATGAACTCACTGACTTCCACAGCCTTTATGCCCACACCGCCGAGCGTGACCATTTCACGCCCCGGCCGTTGAGCTACTTCCAGACCATGTGGGACTCCCTCAGTGGCGAGGAGTCTGACCGGATCAAGCTCTATCTGGGTCACCACGAGCACGACCTGGTTGCCGCGACCATTTGGATCAGGGTGGGGAAGCACTCGTGGTACTCCTACGGCGCCTCCTCCACTCACAAGCGCGAAGTGCGCGGCTCCAACGCGGTGCAGTGGCGCATGATCCAGGACTCGCTGGCCGCCGGTGCCCACGTTTATGACCTGCGCGGAATCACCGACACCCTGGACGCCAAAGACCCCCACGTTGGGCTGATCCAGTTCAAGGTCGGCACGGGTGGTGAGGCGGTGGAGTACGCCGGCGAATGGGACCTGCCCCTCAACTCGCTCCTCTACAAAGCCTTCATGACCTACCTGCGGAGGCGCTGATGAGCCTGACTCTGCACGTTGATGGTGTCCGCTGGCGGCGCCACCTGCGCGCCATGGTCGAGCGCGAGCCGGGCCTGGTACCAGTCGCGAAGGGCAACGGCTACGGATTTGGCCTAGGCAAACTCGCTCGACGCGCTCAATGGCTCGGGGTCGACACCTTGGCCGTGGGCACCTACGCCGAGATCGGCGAGGTCTCCAAACGCTTCGACGGATCGATCTTGGTGCTCACCCCTTGGCGAGAGTTCTTGCGTCCTGGGTACGACGAACGACTCATCCACACCGTGAGCCGACTCAGCGACCTCGAAATGTTGGTCGCCGGACCCCACCGGCCTCGGGTCGTGCTCGAACGCGCTACCTCGATGCGGCGCCACGGCATGAGCGCCCGCGAACTCCGCAAAGCTGGTGACCTGCTCGCCAAGAACGCGGGTGTCGTGCTCGAAGGGGTGGCACTGCACCTGCCGCTAGCCCAGGTCTCTCACCTCGGTGAGGTCAACGCACTGCTCACCGACGTGGTCGCGGCCGGCCTCAAGACCACCACGATCTACGTCTCACACCTCTCTGCAACCGAACTCAAACAACTACGCGCCGCCTGGCCTGACTTCACCTTCCGCCCCCGCGTGGGCACCGACTTGTGGCTAGGCGCTCGCGATGCGCTGACAGTCAGCGCGACCGTGCTCGACGTGCACCCAGTCGAACGCGGTGACGCCTACGGCTATCGCGGCCGCCACGCGCCTGCAGCCGGCACCATCGTGATCGTCTCCGGCGGCACCGCACACGGAGTCGGGTTGGTAGCCCCCACCGGTGGCAGCACCCTGCGCAACCGCGCCTCCTCCGTGGTCAGAGGCGGGCTGGACGCGATGGGATTGGTTCGCTCGCCGTACATCATCGACGGGAAGTCGCGCCTATTTGCCGAGCCCCCCCACATGCAAGCCTCGATGTTGTTCTTGCCCAGCGGTTCGCGTGTGCCTGCGGTGGGTGATCAGGTTGAGCTCGCGGTGCGTTTCACCATCACGTCGTTCGACAAGATCGTGGTCAGCTGAGGGTGTTGGTTTCACCGGGTACCCGGTGAAACTTGCGCTTCCCCTGTGAAACTTCACATGGGAAGCGCAAGTTTTCCATGGGAAGTTCGCTCGAAATTCGGCCCGCGATACAAGTCGCGCACGATCATCGACATCAGATAGATCTCGCCGACCACCCTGATTCCGATCGCGAACAAGTACGCCGGATCGGGTGCTGATGATGTTGCCGACGCGGTGAACCCGCCGAGGTACCACCACACGGAGGCGAAGTACACCATTTCGGTGCACTGCCAGATGATGAGGTCGCGCCACCGCGGTCGAGCGAGTACGGCGAGCGGCAAAAGCCAGAGCACATACTGCGGCGAATACACCTTGTTGATGATCAAGAACGACGCCACGATCAAGAAGCCCAGTTGTGCCAATCGTGGTCGCCGAGGGGAGCGGAGCCCGATCACCAGCACCGCAACGCATGCCAGCGCAAAGGCCACCCATGACACCTTGTTGACCACCTCAGCCGAGGCGGGGTGGCCCAGGAGGGACGCCATCAACCACAGGCTTCCCAAGTCGGGTCCGCGCTTGGAGTTGAACTCCCAAAAGACCTTCCACTGCTCGATGCCGGTGAGCCATGCAGGGATGTTGAGCAACACCCAACTCGCCAGCG
>CALMMO010000439.1 GCA_937868455.1 uncultured Marmoricola sp. | reverse complement strand
CCACACCCAAGGTGCCACCGATCTGACGGAAGAACGTGGCACTTGAGGTGGCGACTCCGATTTCGCGCGGAGAAACGGCGTTCTGCACGATCAAGATGAGCGGTTGCATGTTGCACCCGAGCCCGATGCCGAGCACAAACATCATGACCATGACGAACCACAAGTCGGTGTCGGCATCAATCGTGGACAGCGAAAGCATGGCGGTGACGATGAGGACCGAACCCACGACAGGGAAGGGCCGAATGATGCCGGTTCTTGAAATCACCTGACCCGTCATGATCGAGGCGGTCATCCTGCCGCCGACCATCGGCAACATCATGAAGCCTGACTGCATGGGGGTGGCTCCGTGGACGATTTGCATGTAGAGCGGCAACGTCATCATGCCGCCAAACATCGCCATACCAATCACGGCCGAACCCAAGATCGTGATGCCCACTGCCTTGGTTGCGAACATCCGCAACGGCAACAGGGCCTCTTCCTTCATGGCCCATTCGGCGAGGATGAACAGTACGACGCCGCTGCCGCCAATGATGTAGCACAGCATCGAGTTGGCCGAGCCCCAGCCCCATTCGCGGCCCTGTTCGGCGACGGTCAAGAGCGGAACCAAACCGAGGATGAGAGCCGCAGCGCCCCACCAGTCGATGCGGTGATCTTGGCGGCTGTGGCGTAACTTCACGACACGGGCGACCACGACAAGTGCCGCGAGACCTAGCGGAACGTTCAGCAAGAAGATCCAGCGCCAGCCGCTAATCCCCATCAAGGTGTCGCGACCTGCGAAGAAACCGCCGATGACGGGCCCAAGCACACTGGAGGTGCCGAAAACGGCCACGAAGTACCCCTGATATTTCGCACGCTCGCGTGGGGGCACGATCTCGCCGATGATGGCCAAAGCAAGTGAGAACAGCCCGCCCGCACCAACGCCTTGCAGTGCCCGCGCGGCGGCCAGTTGGGCCATCGTGTCGGCGAACGAGCACGCCAAAGAGCCCACAATGAAGACCGCGATGGCAAACAGGAACAGCCGCTTGCGGCCATAAATGTCGCCGAGTTTGCCGTAAAGCGGCGTCGCGATGGTCGAGGTGATGAGGTAGGCCGTGGTCACCCACGCCTGCACATCAAGCCCATGAAGTTCATCGGCGATCGTGCGGATCGCGGTGCTCACCACGGTCTGGTCGAGCGCGGCCAAGAACATCCCGATCATGAGGCCGCTCAAGATCGTCATGATCTGGCGGTGGGTGAACTCGCCGGGGGCAGGCGCAGTGGAGGTGGTGCTCAAAAGGGGCTCCTGGGGGTGTGGCGGGAGTCCCGCCGAGAAAGTTGCAACAGGCAACTATAAAGGTGATGAGTCAGGTATCCAAACTGACGTGGTGACTCATCGAAGATGCCCGCGTGGGACATCCTGAGGGAAGGAGCTCACGTTGGCTTTGCGGGCGTGATCACGATGCCAAGGCGGTGTTGGCGAACATGGGCGTTCACGGCCACCAGACCGGGGCTCGACCCGGCACCGTGGGACGCAGTCTTGGCGATGTCTGCAGGCATCTTGACGTGAGTCAGCTAGATGTGGGGATGGCTGATCTTTATGTCTAGGTGGATTGACGTTCGTCAATGTCCGATGGGGCGAATTGCGCTTATATGCGCGGTTATGAACTCGAATCCGAGCCAACCGCGGGCGACCGCAGGAAAAGAAATTACCCGACGCCGTCTCACACAGGCCGCCATCTGGGCGACCCCCGTGATAGTTGCCTCCAAGGCCGCGCCAGCAGTTGCGGCCTCAGGCTGCCCTGACTGCAAGCCGGCCCTGACCCTTTCAGGGAGATACCCGCGGATCCAAGTCACTTTTGGCTACAACTGTCCTGGGGAAGTCATCGCCCAGGGCACATCGATAGCGTGGACCATCCAGAACACCGGTACGCGTACCGAGACTCTGACTGTCACATCCACCGATGTGTCTCTGCCCAGTTCGATCTCGCTCCCAGCGGGCTCCACTACCACCGTGAACGGGACGGTGACCCGCGACATCTTTGATGGCGACACCCTGGGATGGTCCATTGATCTCAGCGCTGGGGTTTCCCTCAGCAACAGCATCACCTTTGGCTGCTGGACCTACTGCTGGTCTGAACGAATCATTTCGGCAGTGTTCCTTTTCGGTTCCACCTGCTCGAGATGAAGCCAGGCTAACGCGGCACCGGGGGGGGGGGGCTGCTGCCCGCCAAATTGTCGGGCCTAGCGTCGCCGTGCGATCACCCAGCCCATCAAGCTCATCAGCACGAGTGCACCCAAGACTGCGCCGGTGAGCGTTGGGTTCGTGGTGCCGTAAGCCCCCAAAGCCGCATAGGCAACAGTGCCTGGCACCACACCGATGGCGGTGCCGGCGACGTACGCCCGAGGCTGGACTGCGCTAACCCCTGCCACATAGTTGACGGCAGTGAAAGGTACGACGGGGAGCAGTCTCACC
>CALMMO010000438.1 GCA_937868455.1 uncultured Marmoricola sp. | reverse complement strand
ACCTGCGACCCCTTGACCCCCAGTCAAGTGCGCTACCAAGCTGCGCCACAGCCCGATGGCCGTCAAAGACGACCGCAGGAGACCTTACCGCAGACCCCTGGCTCTGCCCGAATCGGGTCAGCGCTTGCGTTTCTCGCGAGGTTTTTGCTCGATGTGGATCGGGGTGCCAACGAATCCATAGTCCTCGCGCAAGCGCCGCTCGATGTAGCGCAAGTAGCCCGCTTCAAGCTTTCCGGACGTGAAGAGCACGAAGGTTGGCGGTGCCGTCGACACCTGAGTGCCGAAGAGAACCTTGGGCTGCTTGCCGCCACGCACCGGGTGTGGGTGCTCGGCAACCAGTCGACCCAAGAACGCATTGAGGGCGCCCGTGCCGACGCGGGTTTCCCAGCCAGTCAGGGCAGCGTCGAGAGCCGGAACCAACCGGTCGATGTGCCACCCAGTGCGAGCTGTGATGTTGATGCGCGGCGCCCACGGCACTCGCACCAAGTCGCGCTCGATCTCCTTCTCCAGGTAATAGCGGCGCTCTTCATCGACCAGATCCCACTTGTTGAAGGCGATGACCAGGGCGCGTCCGGCCTCAGCCACTGTGGAGATGATGCGCTGGTCTTGCTCTGAAATTGGCGCCGATCCGTCGACCACCAGCACCGCAACTTCGGCGCGGTCGATGGCGGTGTTGGTGCGCAACGAGGCGTAGTACTCCTGGCCGCTGGCTTCCTTCACGCGCTTGCGAATGCCTGCGGTGTCGATGAAGCGCCACTCGCGGCCACCGAGGTGGATCAATTCATCAACGGGGTCCACAGTCGTGCCGGCCGCGTCATCAACGACGACTCGGTCTTCACGAGCAAGTTTGTTGAGCAACGATGACTTGCCAACGTTGGGTTTGCCCACGATGGCGACGCGACGTGGGCCACCCACCTCATTGAACTCGTGCTCAGGGGCGTCGGGCAACGCCGCGAGTACGGCGTCCAGGAGGTCACCCGACCCGCGCCCATGCAGAGCCGAGACTGGGTAGGGCTCCCCCAGACCAAGGTTCCACAGACCGTAGGCCTCTGCCTCCGCACGTTGGTCATCAACCTTGTTGGCGGCCAACACCACGGGCTTGCCAGACTTGCGCAAAATCCGAACGACGGCCTCATCTGCGTCGGTGATGCCCACACCTGCGTCGACGACGAACAGCACCGCGTCGGCGATGCCCACAGCGATCTCGGCTTGCGCGGCGATGCGCTCAGCCAATCCACGCGCGTCGGGGTCCCACCCGCCGGTGTCGACGACGGTGAAGGCTCGACCGTTCCAGTTGGCGTCGTAATAGACCCGGTCACGGGTCACACCAGGGCGGTCTTCGACAACCGCCTCACGGCGTCCGATGATGCGGTTGACCAAAGTCGATTTGCCGACGTTAGGTCGACCGATCACGGCCAAAATGGGTAAAGAACTCATGCTGTTGCCTCTCGGACGCGCGCGACCACAAGGGCAATCACTTCATCCAGGGTGTAGGGGGTGGTGTCTAGGTGCTCGGCGCCTTCGGGCACGACGAGCGGGGCGGTGGCACGGGAAGAGTCGATGGCATCGCGGCGCAGCAGGTCTGCTTCGGTCGCGGCCACGTCACCTTCCCCGGATTCGGCGGCACGACGAGCGGCGCGCGCGGCAGGATCAGCCGTGAGGTACATCTTGACTTCGGCTTCAGGCCACACGACCGAGCCAATGTCGCGACCTTCCACCACGATGGCGCCAGCGCCGATGATGTCGCGCTGAAGTTGCAGTAACCGAGCCCGCACCTGGGGCACGGCAGCGACTGCACTCACAGCAGCAACCACTGCGTCGGATCGAATGGCTTCGGCCACGTCGTCGCCGTCGAGGGTGATCGTGGGTGACTCGGGCTGGGTGCCCGACTCAATCACTGGATCGCCCGAGTGCTGCGCGATGGCCTCTGGGTTGGAAATGTCGACATCGTGTCGCAGCATCCACAAAGTCATGGCGCGGAATTGGGCGCCGGTGTCGAGATATCTCAAGCCAAGGGCTTGGGCCACTCCCCTTGCGGTGCTGGACTTCCCTGAACCAGATGGTCCATCCATGGCCACGACAACATGCTCGATCACCGCACAAGGTTACCGGTGAACCACCCAGTTCTTCGAAACGAGCGCTTCACGCAGTCCCTCAGCCGCCTCGAGCGCCACCACAACCTCGACCAGACCGACCGGGCGACCCGGGTCGTGGTCGATGTGGAGGTCCTCAAGGTTGGCTCCGCTGGCACCGACATCGGCCAACAACCGGGCCAATTCGCCAGGGTTGTCGGGCACCGAAACATAGACCGACGTTGTCGCCAAGGCAGGCCCACCGTGCTTGCCAGGAATAGCCCTAGCGCCCCGAACCCCTCGCTCCAGCAATGCAGTGAGACCCGAGGGGTCTTCGAGTACGTCGATCAGCCCATCAAGGTCGCCACGCACATCAAGAAGCAACTGCCTCAACGTGGCCGCGTTGCCAGCGACGATCTGTTGCCACAACCGTGGCTCCCCCGCCGCGATGCGGGTCACGTCGCGCACACCTTGTCCAGACAAGGCCAGTTGGCTCGCTTCGGCGTCACTGAGTTGGGCCGCGACCAGGGCTGCCATCAGGTGCGGAAGGTGCGAAATGCGAGCGACGGCAACGTCGTGATCACGCGGGCTCATCACCTTGGTGACTGCACCGCAGGTTGTCGCGAGTTGAGTGACCACCTCGACCACGTCGGGGTCA
>CALMMO010000437.1 GCA_937868455.1 uncultured Marmoricola sp. | reverse complement strand
ACGCAGGCTCAGGTCGGAGTACTCCGGACCAAGTTCGTCGCGAAGTTCTTGCTGGGCGCGACGGGCGTAGCCGCGGGCGGTGTGCAAAAAGCGCGCGGCTTGTCGAGCCAAGTCGGGCAGCCGGTCGGGGCCAAAAACGATGACGGCAATGATCGCGATGAAGAAGATCTCTTGAAGGCCGACGTCGAACACAGGGTGAAGATTACCTGCGTGGGGTCAATCCCAGTTGCATGCCTGCAAGACCGCGCCCCTTAGAGGCGATTCCCTTGGCGATCCGGTTGAGTTCGCGCCCTGCTGGCGAGGCGGGGTCAGAGTGCACGACGGGGGTGCCTGCGTCGCCGCCAAGGCGAAGGCTGGGGTCGAGCGGAATCTTGCCGAGCAGGGGTACGTCGTACCCAAATCGACCTGACAATGTCTGTGCCACGCGCTCGCCACCGCCGGCACCGAAGATCTCGAGCCTGTGGTCAGCCTCAGGGGCACAATGCGGACACGGGAGCCACGACATGTTCTCCACAACGCCCACGACCCGCTGGTGCATCATCGAGGCCATCGTGCCAGCGCGCTCGGCGACTTCAGCGGCTGCTTCTTGCGGGGTAGTGACCACCAGGATCTCAGCGTTGGGCAAGTGCTGGCCCAACGAGATGGCGATGTCGCCGGTGCCTGGAGGCAAATCGAGCAGCAAGGCGTCGAGATCGCCCCAATAGACATCGGCCAGCATCTGCACCAAGGCACGGTCAAGCATGGGACCACGCCAGGCGACAACCTGGTCGCGGCGTGGCTTCAACATGCCGATGCTGATCACGCTGACGCCCGACTCGGTCGGCACAGGCATGATCAAGTCATCAACCTGGGTCGGCCGCACATCGGCGATGCCAAGCATCGCTGGCACCGAGTGGCCATAGATGTCGGCGTCAACAATGCCGACCTTGAGCCCCTGGCTCGCCATCGCGAGCGCGAGGTTGACCGTGACACTGGACTTGCCCACGCCACCCTTGCCAGAGGCAATCGCCAGCACCTTGGTCAGCGACCCCGGTTGGGCAAAGGGGATCTCGCGGGAGGCCTGGCCGCCCCGCAACAACTCCTGCAGGCCAGCGCGCTGCTCAGCGGTCATGACGCCAAGTTCGAGGTCAACTCCGGTAATGCCAGACACACCCATGACGGCCGCAGTGACTTCGCGGTTGATCGTGTCTTTGAGCGGACAACCCGCGACGGTCAGCAGCACCCGGATCTTGGCGGCGCCTGCCTGGTCAATCTCGATCGAGTCGACCATGCCGAGGTCGGTGATGGGCCGACGGATCTCGGGGTCGTTCACGGTTGCTAGGGCAGCCTGAACTGCCTCGGTGAGCGGGTGGGTCATGCGCAAGAGGGTACGTTCTTGGACCTACTACGCCGAAGTGGGGTCTTCGTCTTCGTCTTGAGGGAACCGTTCGTCGATCTCTGCGAGCAGTGAGCGTAGTTCGGATCGCACGTAATCGCGGGTCGCCACTTCACCAACGGCCATCCGTAGTGCGGCGACCTCGCGCGCCAAGAACTCCATATCGGCGTGGGCTCGTGTATTGGCCTGGCGATCGCGTTCGGCCACCACTTTGTCGCGCATCTCTTGACGGTTTTGGGCCAACAAGATCAGCGGTGCGGCGTACGACGCCTGCAGGCTCAGCATCAAGGTCAAGAAGATGAAGGCGTACTTGTCGAAGCGCAGATGTTCGGGGGCCATGGTGTTCCACACGATCCAGGCGATCACGAACAGGCTCATGTAAATCAAGAAGCCTGCAGTGCCCATGAACCGAGCGAAGCGCTCGGCAAAGGTGCCGAAGTTGTCTGTGTCTAGGCGTGGGCGCCACCGAAACGCGCTGTGCCGTTCGACCGGGGTGTCGAGGCGAGGCCCCTTTTTCTCGGGCCCCTTCTTCTCGGTTGGTTTCTTCTCCGGTGGCCGCTTCTCGGGCGGAATGCGTGGCGTCACCGCTCTGGGCCTGTCTGGTCACGCCAGCCGTCAGGCAGCAAGTGGTCGAGCAAGTCATCGACGGTGACTGCGCCTAGCAACCG
>CALMMO010000436.1 GCA_937868455.1 uncultured Marmoricola sp. | reverse complement strand
CCTTCACCTTCAAGGTCACCTTGCCGTCGCCTTGCTTGCCTTCGGCGTAGCGGAAGCCGTAACCCAGCGATGAGGTGGTGCCGGGCACCTCGTGACCTGCCAACTGTGCGGGCCGTGAGGCGGCCTGCACGCCGCCGCCAAACGTGACGCCGTTCATTGCCCCGAATGAAACCAACGCGAACGCAACGCCTGCTGCGATGCCTGAGTTGCGGCGAGTCCGACGGGCCCGAACCTGGGCCTTGACCCCCGCCATGCGCTGCTCGATGTCAACGCCTGAAACGCTTGCTGCCTGGTGCGCAAGCACGTCCTTGATTTGGTTGCTCATGCCATTGCTCCTTCGATGAGTGAGGGGTCGAGCCGGAGCTTGCTGATTGCCTTGCTCAACTGGCTCTTGACGGTGCCGGGAGCTATCCCGAGCACGTCGGCGGTTTCGGCCTCAGAGAGGTCTTCGTAGTACCTCAGCACGACCACTGCGCGCTGCTTGCGAGGCAGCTTGCCCAGGGCCTGCCACAGGTCATGGTTCATAGCCGAGTCATGCGCGCCGGTCTCGGGAAGTTCCTCTGTGGGAACCTCGCCCGACCACTTGCGTCGCCACCAACTTGAGTACGTGTTGACCATGATCTTGCGGATGTAGGGAGTGGGCGAGCCCTCGATGCGACTCCAGGCAAACCATGCCTTAGCAAGGGAAGTCTGGAGCAGATCTTCAGCAAGGGCGGCGTCGTGAGTAAGCAGGTACGCCGTACGCAAGAGTGCTGCTGAGCGAAATCGAACATAGTCGTCGAAATCAGACACAGCATCTTGCTCTGGGGCAGCTGCAGAAGTTGTCACCGTCATGTCCTCTAGTACCGGCTTCCCCGGCGATTAGGTTGCCTGGTTGTACAAAAGAATTTAGCGAGCGTCAGCGTTCTGCAACTGCCATCACATCACGCAGCGTGCGGCGCAACAGCGCTCGCCACTCACGATCGAGATTCGATCGCTTGAGTTCGCGGCGTACGTCGATGACACGTTCGCTGTTTCGATGCGCTGAGGAATCGATCAGCGTCGGAGTCACCGTCACTGACTCCACGGTCATCGGCGAACCACCCAGGGTCACCCGCGCGATCATGCCCTGGTCGACCCCCGGTGCCACGGCAGCTTGATCGGCTACAAGATTGCCCAGCCCAAAGATCACGACCTTGCCGTTGATCCGGCGGATCGGCTGCACGACGTGGGCGTGATGGCCGTAAATAAAGGTGATGTCTGGGCTCTTGGTGAGGAGTCGGGCTAGCCGCATTTGGTACGACGACGGCTCATGCTGGTACTCCGTGCCCCAGTGCATCGCCACCATCACTGCGTCGGCACCCTCGGCACGGGCCCGAGCCGCATCGGCTTTGATCCGGGCTGCACGGATCAGATTGACCGACCACGGATTCACGACGGGCATGCCGTTGGTGCCGAAGGTGTAACTCAACAACGCAATGGACTTGCCATGAGACTCAAAGCGCACAATGTGACGCGATTCTTTTAACGAGCGGGCCGTGCCAGCGTGCTTAAGGTCGGCCCGATCCAACGCGGCCAGAGTCCGCGTGAGGCCGTCGTACCCCTGATCGACGCTGTGATTCGACGCTGTCGTACACGCGTCATAACCAGCCCATTTCAGGGCCGGGGCAATATGAGGTGGCACCGAAAAGAGGGGGTAGCTCTCATAAGGGCCGCCATCGGGGGCAATGGGTGTCTCCAGGTGGCAAATGGCGATGTCCGCATCGGAAACCGTCCGCTTCACACCGGCCAGCAGTGGCCGAAAGTCATAGCTGCCACCCCGCCGGGCAGCGGCAGCGACCGTGTTGTGGATGAGTACGTCGCCGCTCAGAGCGACAGCCACTTTCGGGGCCGGCTCGGAGGTAGTCGACGGTTTGACGAAAGGGAGCAGAGGGGTTGGTTGCTGAACCGGAACAATCAGAAATAGGGCAGTGACACAGGCGCACAGCACCGCCGCCAGAACCCACCGAACCTTGAGCACGGACTCTTCACCGTCTCCTAACTGCGCGCCACCATGATCCAACACGATTCGTTAGACCGCGCAGGTGGCAGATTGGTTGCAAAACTAGGGTGGTGAATGTGAACCGCATGCAAGTTGCCCAACGAGCAAATGTGCCGCCGTTCCATGTGATGGATCTGCTCGCGGCCGCAGGCGCTCGGCAAGCCAGTCACGGCGACCTTTGCAACCTGGTCGCCGGACAGCCATCCACGGGGGCTCCTCGTCCGGTGATCGAGGAGGCTAAGCGACTTCTGGAGGCTGGCCCCCTCGGATACACAGTCGCTACTGGGATTGAGCCACTGCGAGCTGCGATTGCGGCACACCACTCGCGCGCTTCAGGCATCGACGTACACGCTGATGACGTTGTTGTGACCACTGGCTCCTCGGGCGGCTTCTTGCTCGCCTTCTTGTCGGCCTTCGAGGCCGGAGACCGTGTGGTGATGGCCCGCCCGGGCTACCCCTGCTACCGCAATGTGCTCACGGCCTTGGGCATCGAGGTCGTCGAGATTGAGTGCGGCCCCGAGACGCGCTTCCAACCGACTCTGGCCCAACTGCAAGCAGTGCCCGGGCCGATCCACGGCCTCGT
>CALMMO010000435.1 GCA_937868455.1 uncultured Marmoricola sp. | reverse complement strand
GCACATCATCTTGAGTTCTTCATCGACGACCATGAAGAGTTCGTAGATCTCTTTTTCATCGGCCAAGAAGTCCAAGAGGCGCTGTTTCCGCTCGGCTGGGTCGAGTCCGCGCAACCGGAACGTGCCGCTGATGGGATTCATGCGTACGTCGCCACCCATCACGCTCACGTGACGCTCCGGAGAGGCCCCGATCAAGTAGCGCTCGCCGGTGTAGAAGCAGAACGTCCAATAGGCCCCGCGTTCGTTCTCCAGCAGACGACGCAAAACGGTCAAGGCTCGATCGGCATTCCAGTCACGCAACTGAGCGCGGTAATGGCGCCCGATGACCATGTTGGCGCCTTCGCCGTTGCCGATTTCATCTTCGATGACGCGTCGTACGACGTCGGCGTACTCCTCATCGGTGGTCTCGAATCCGCCCCTGTCATCGAACTCCACGGGCAGGTCTGGCAGCACCGACAGCAAGTCGTCCACAGTGACTTCGTATTCGGCCTCGATGTCGACGACCGTCAAAGGGGCACCGTCGTCATGCGCCTGAAAGCCACGCTCAGCAACTTGGCGAAATGGCACTGCGACCAGTCGATCCGCGCTGCGACCCTCTGCGGGTGCGCCGGACTCAAGTGGGATGTCGAGCAGCGAAGCCACCACACTTGGCGATCCGCCGACTAAGCCAACCGTGGGGGATGCCTTGCGGCGAATCACCGCCCACGCCTCATGCCCCTGCACCAGGCGAAGGGCGTCGCGGGCAGTTGGCTGGGTGGTCATGGTCTGAACTTACCGGGCCTAGAAACTGGCGTGGAGCCGTGTCCAAAGCCCAGATCTGGCACCCTGTGCCCATGAGTGCTCCGCGAGTGGTGGTGGTCGATCACTTCGACTCCTACACCTGGAACCTGGTGCACTTGATCGCCGGCGTCACCGGTCGCCTGCCTGAGGTCGTCGAGCACAACCTCGTCTCGCTCAATGACCTGCGCGCCTTCGACGCGATCGTGTTGTCGCCGGGGCCGGGTCACCCGGCACAACCAGCCGACTTCGCGCTAGGGCGAGGCGTCTTTGACCTCGGCAAACCCGTGTTGGGAGTCTGCTTGGGCATGCAAGCCATGGTCACTGCCTTGGGTGGAGTGGTTGAGCGGATTGCCCCGGCTCACGGGGAGGTGGCTCGGGTGACCCACGATGGGGCGGGTGTCTTTGCCCGATTGCCCCAAGAGTTCGAGGTGGTGAGGTACCACTCCTTGGCGGCCACGCAGTTGCCAGCAGAACTCACCGCAACTGCTCACTGCGAGGGCGGTGTGGTGATGGGGGTGCGTCACGTGAGTCTGCCGATCGAAGGGGTGCAATTTCATCCCGAGTCGATCTTGTCTGAGCACGGACCGGCGCTTGTTGCCAACTTCTTGGAGCAGCACCTATGAGCGCTGATGTGATCGCGGCAGTTCGTGCGGGTATGGCGACTTCTGACCGTGTCTTCTGGCTCGATGGCGGCGGTGCGCGGTCGTGGCTAGGCCGACGCTCGATGGTGGGAGTCCTCGGTCCAGACGATGTGTCGTTGACCTTCGATGCGACCCTGGGTGAGGTGCGACGTCACTGTGGTGGGCACAGCGAGGTGGTCGGGTCAGAGATCTTCGGAGTGCTTGAAGCCGAAATGGCCCGCGACGCTGGAGATCCCAACGTGCACTGGGTGGGCTATTTCGGCTACTCCGCCCGCACCGACCTGCCTGCGAAGCCCTGGGGTCGTGGGCCTGACGCGGTGTGGATGCGCTGCACCGACGTGCAATTCTTCGCCCACCCCGACGAGCCACCGGCTCTCCCGCGGCACAACCCACGCACCGAGGGCGCCCCGCCGCAGTGGTACTGCGACGCCTTCGAACGGGTACAAGAGCACCTCCACGCTGGCAACACCTATGAGGCAAACCTGACCTACCGCGATCACCGCGTGGCCGATGCCGATCCGTTGGACACCTACTTGAGGATGCGGGCGACGAACCCAGCGCCGTACGCCGGGCTGTTGCAGCACCACGACACCTACCTGCTGAGCTCCAGCCCTGAGCGCTACGCCACGATCGATGAGGACGGGTGGCTGGAGACTAAGCCAATCAAGGGCACGACGCCGCGCGGGTCGACCAGGTCCGAAGACGATCGGTTGCGGGCGCACTTGGCCAGCGATCCGAAGTACCGCGCCGAGAACCTGATGATCGTGGACCTGCTGCGCAACGACGTCTCGATGGTCAGCGAACCTGGCAGCGTGAGTGTGCCGAGCTTGATGGCTGTGGAGACTTACGCCTCCGTGCACCAACTCGTCTCGACGGTGCGCGGCAAGTTGGCTGAGGGGGTCAGCACGGTCGGAGCGTTGTGGGCGCTCTTCCCTGCGGGCTCCATGACTGGAGCACCCAAACTGCGGACGATGCAGATCATCGACGAGGTCGAACCCACTCCACGAGGCATCTACTCAGGGGCGTTCGGCTGGATCTGTGCCGATGGGCGCGCAGACCTGGGCGTCGTGATTCGATCGCTGATGCACACCCCGAGCGGGTGGGAACTGGGCACCGGCGGCGGCATCACAGTCGCCTCAGACCTCCACGAAGAGTGGGCCGAGACTTGCTGGAAGGCTGCCCGAGTGCTCAGTGCGCTTGAGGGTTAGCTGCCAGCGTCGGCAGCGTCACTATTCAGCACCACCGTGACCACCTTTTCGACCCCATCACGGGTGAAGGTGACGTCCACTGAGTCGCCCGGTCTGTAGCTACGAACCGTTGCCACCACCGAATCAGGCGTCGGGGTCAGATGACCATCGATCGCCGTGATGATGTCACCCACCTCTAGACCGGCCTCGAGTGCTCCGCTGCCATCTTCGATGTCCTCGATGACCGCGCCCGAAGCGACTTGATCGTCCTCGGTGTTTCCTTGCACCGAGATACCTAGGCGAGCGTGCGTGGCGGGCTTGCCAGCCACCAACTGATCGACGACCGGCATGATCGCGTGGATGGGAATTGCAAAACCCAACCCAATGGAGCCGCCGGACCCCGCTGTGTGGATCGAGGAGTTGATTCCGATCACCCGACCGGCCAGGTCAACAAGCGGCCCGCCGCTGTTGCCGGGGTTGATGGCAGTGTCGGTTTGGATTGCGGGATAGGTGGTGCGGGCTGCTGCGCCTGACTCTTCTTCAAAGGGGTCACTCGGCTCATCGCTGCCGATCGAGACTGCCCGGTTGAGCGCCGACACGATGCCGGAGGTGACGGTTGCTTCTAAGCCGTACGGCGACCCGACCGCCACGACTTCTTGCCCAACTCGCAGACCCTCCGAATCGCCAATCTTGGCAACTGGCAAGTCAGAGACTCCCTCTGCCTTGATGACGCCAATATCGGTCACAGCGTCGGTGCCGAGCACGGTCGCCTTTGTGGAGGTGCCGTCATGGAAATTGACAGTGATGGTTGATCCCTCAGCCGCATCTCCCACGACGTGGTTGTTGGTGAGGATGAGACCGTCTTTGCTGATGATGACGCCCGACCCAGTGCCCCCGCTATTGCCGCTGACCGTATTGATCTGCACGACTGATGGCAGCACGGCAGCTGCCACCTTCTCGACCGCGCTGGCATTTGTGGGTAGCGCTGGTGCGGCCTGTTCGCGGACCGGGGTCTTCGTCCGCATGGCGTCGTACGCGAATGAGCCGCCAACTCCGGCCGCGCCACCCAACACCAACGATCCAACCAATACCGCCGCCGGAAGGGCAGCCGAGCGCCGGGCCGGTGCGGTGGCCACTGGGCGCTCGATGGACGGCAATGTGAGGGTGTGATCGTTGGATTCAACGGGGGTTAGGGGTGGCGCGACCGGGTTGCTCGCGGCGGTGCCGCCATCAGGTAAGGGAGGATCTGTTGGCGGCCACGCTTCGGTCATGTCGCCAAGTTTGCGAGGCATTCCTGAAGCGGAGCTAAGAGTGGCCTTGTGGAGTCCTGTGTTTCCGAAGGCCCACGTTCGTGGACCTCACGTTTGCGGGTCCTACGTGCGAGTGGCCTGGGTTTCACTGCCGCGCGTTCCCGGGATGGTGAACCAGAATCCTGCGCCGCCACCCGGGCCAGTGCCGGCCCGCACGATGCCGCCATGGCGATCAGCCACAGACTGCACGATGGAGAGTCCGAGGCCCGATCCCGGCATGGCTCGAGCATCGGGGGAGCGATAGAACCGATCGAAGACCAAAGGCAAGTCGCGAGGCGAGATGCCCTTGCCCTCGTCGGCCACGAGCAGCGTGCCGTCCTTGAGTCGTGCGGTGACGGTGCCACCAGGGGGACTCCATTTGGCGGCGTTGTCGAGCAGGTTGGTGATCGCGCGTTCCAGTGCCGCGGAGTCACCGTGCACCCACCACGGCTCGAGGTGTACGTCGAAGTTCAGCCCTGGTGCTCGGCGGCGTACTCGAGTCACGGCAGCCTCGGCGACCATCGCCAAATCGACGTCCTCGGCAGCGAACACGCTGGGGTCTTCGCGAGCCAACTCGACCAAGTCGCCAATCAAGGTGGTCATCTCGTTGATTTGACCCCGCACATCTTCAAGCAACTCATCGCGCGCGGCCTGAGTCAGCCGATCTGAACCTCCGGCTTGAACCAAGAGATCGAGGTTGGTGCGCAGACTCGTCAAAGGGGTGCGAAGTTCGTGGCCAGCATCGGCGACAAGTTGCCGCTGAGCGACTTGGGCGGCCGAGAGTGAGGTCAACATCGCGTTGAACGCTCGAGACAACCGCGCGATCTCGTCGTTGCCTTCCACTGGGATCGGGACCAGTTGACCAGTGCGGGCGACGGTTTCGGCTGCCTCGGTGAGTTGGCGCACGGGCCGAAGGCCATTGCGGGCTACGCCCCATCCGGCCACGGCGGCCGCGATCATCCCGCCGAGACCAAAGAGCAGCGCGATCAACCCGAGGCGATCAAGCATTCGCTCGGTGGGCGCCAATGATTGGGCTAAGACCAAGGCGTCGTGACCGTCGCGAGCCGAGACTGCAACCATCCGAAATCGAGTGCCATCGACCACGACGGTGCGGGCTGAAAAGGACGGCTCGAATGACTTGGCCACCGTGATCTCAGGCGGGCCTATGGCCTGAGCCATTGCTGGATCGGCGCTCATCACACCACTGAACGTGTCGACAAAGACGATCCGCACGTCGGCTGCACCGAACACCCACAGCGGCACCTTTTGCTTGGTGAGGGTGGCAAGCCCTTCGCTTGACTTGATGGCTGCCCGAGCGCGCTCGCGCAACGACTCATCGAGGGAGTTGGTCAGCTGGATGCGCACTGTGGTGTAGGCAGCTAGGGCCATCAGTGCGATCGCAGCGCCCACCGCCATGGTGGTCAGCAAGGTGACCCTGCTGGCTAAGGAATGGCGGTAGTGCGGGCGACGCATCAGGGTTGCTCGCGCAGCACGTAACCCACGCCCCGCACGGTGTGCAGCAAGCGTGGCTCGCCTTCGGCTTCGAGCTTGCGTCGCACGTACCCGACGTACACCTCAAGGCTGTTCGCGGTCGTGGGGAAGTCGAAGCCCCACACCTCCTCCAAGATGAAGGCGCGTTCGAGCACCCGGCGCGGCCGCCGCATGAAGAGTTCAAGCAAGGCGAATTCGGTGCGGGTCAGCTCCACTCGTCGGCTCCCGCGCAGTACGTCGCGGCTGGCCAGGTCCATGCTGAGGTCAGAGACCACAAACCGCTCGTCACTGGCCGGGCCAGGGGTGGCTCGCCGGAGCAGGGCGCGCACTCGGGCCAGCAACTCCTCCAGCGCGAAGGGCTTGGTGAGGTAGTCATCAGCACCTGCATCGAGGCCCTCGACTCGGTCGCCAACTGCGTCGCGTGCGGTGAGAACCAAGATGGGTACGTCGTTGCCGACACCACGCAATGCCTTCGTCGTTTCGAGGCCGTCGAGACGAGGCATCATCACATCCATCACCACCACGTCGGGTGCGATTGCGCTGATGCCAGCCAAAGCCTCAGCCCCGTCGCTGGCAAGCGAGACGCGGTATCCGTTGAACTCCAGTGACCGGCGCAAAGACTCGCGCACGGCTCGATCGTCGTCGACAACCAACACATGATGCTGGGCAGGACTCTGTGGGCTCACGTGCACAGATTGCCACGAGAGCCTGAGTGCGCGCTGAGAGTGGCGACTTTAGAGGGCAGTTGGTGCGTCGTCCTAGAGATATTCGCGTGCCGCTGCGCCTGCTCTAGAGCCGTAGCTACGACCGAATTGGCAGGCGTGCACGAGCAGTGGGAAGAGTTGATACAACGACACGCGGTCTTGCCATCCATCGGCTAGTGGTGCGGTTTCGTTGTAGGCATCAAGCACTCGCTGCACCTGAGGCAGACCAAACAGGGTCAGCATCGCCAGGTCGACTTCGCGGTGCCCTCCATAGGCTGCCGGGTCGATCAGGCAGGCATTGCCTTGGGCGTCCCATACGACGTTTCCGTTCCACAAGTCGCCGTGCAGGCGCGAAGGGGGTTCTTCGGGGCCGACGAGCGTGGTGATCCGTCGTACGACGCGCTCGACATCGGCCGCATCGACCGGGTCGATCTGTCCGCGATCCACGGCCAGTTTGAGATAGGGAAGCACGCGGCGCACGGCGTAGAACTCGACCCAGGTTTCGCAGGCTCGGTTAGGCATCGGCAGCAGACCGATGAAGCCCTCACTGTGGTGACCAAAACTGGATGCGCCACTGAGATGGAGCTGAGCCAAACTGCGCCCGAACTCGGTGGCTCCCTCCGCGCTCGCCCGACCCGGCTCGATCCACGACAAGATCAGGCAATCCTCGGCCACCGCGAGCACCTCCGGCACGGCAACGCATCCGCTTTGGCCCAACCAACGCAGACCCTCGGCTTCCGTGGCGAAGAAGCCCGTGGGTGGGTTAGTCCGCGTTTTCACCGCCGCCATCCGACCGTCGGAGAGTCGTAGTTTGGTCGTCGTACACACATCGCCGCCGGCCACAGGCGCAGTCGACACCACCGCGCAGCCGAGCAACTGCTCAGCGCGCGTGGCGATGCGGATCGACCTAGCCATGCCGCCAGTGTGACCAATCGGGGCGCTGGATGCCAGAAACC
>CALMMO010000434.1 GCA_937868455.1 uncultured Marmoricola sp. | reverse complement strand
GGTGCGATCTGCGGGGATGTTGTAGTTGGAGAGTTTCCAGGCGAACAGCGGAGCGTAGGCGGTGATGATCGCCTCGCTGGGCTCGGGAATGTCGTAGTGGCCGATCGCCGACATTGCGAAGCCGACCTCGTTGTAGCCCAGGGTGTGGGCGCCAATGACGGCCTTGTCGATCCCGCCGTACCTGCCTTCCCAGATCTGACCGAATCGGTCGACGAGGTAGTTGTAGCCAATGTCGCTCCAGCCACGGCCTTTGACGTGGTAGGCGTAGATGCTGCGCAGCAGGGCAGGCACCTGCTCCTTGGTGTAGTTGTTGGCATTCACGGTGTGGTGCACGAAACCGGTCTGAACGGTGCCGTAGCTAGGGTTGCCAGTGCGCAAAGACTCGTCGGCCCCCCAGTCGGCGCGGGTGAGGATCGACGGCTTGGGCGCGACCGGCATCACCCCAGTTGTGGCGGCCGTCAGCACAACGCGCTTTGAGGGACTCGCAGTGTTCGCCCCGACGCGCACAGTGCGCACCTTGCCAACGCCAGGGTCGACCAGAACGAGTTGCAAACCCTTGGGAGCAACACCGGACTTTGTGAAGACACGAAGTTGAACTTCGTCGACTCGACCGATCACGGTCGGTTCGGTGCCGGGGCGTGAGGTTTTGGTGGCGACATCGGGGCCGTGTTCGTCGTGGTACTCCAGCGGCTCCCACTTCGTCCAGTGGCCCTTTGTCAGGCTGCGTACCTGCAGTGAGATCGCAGGCTCCGGCAGCGGCGAGCGCGGCGCCCAAGTGGCACCCACCGTCAAGAATCCCTTCACCTTGTGGGTCGACGAGAGTGCTGCGAGAAGGCGTCCGCGTGAGTCACGTGACCGCGCCGGGGCGGCCGAAGCCACCGCCGGCACTGCCACTTCAACGACCGTAGGGACCACTGGTGCGGTCTCGACATACGCCTTCCCCGTGCGTACGGCGACCTGCAGGTCCCCGGGTCGTTCGATGTCTAACCGCATCACTCCCGCCCCAGCAACAGCCGTCGCCACAACCAAGGCCGAAGCCAGTGCCTGTTGGCACACAGTGACAAAAAACGACTTGAATTTCATGGGCGAAGCCTGCTCCGGGGGTGCTTGGTGAGTGCTCGATTTTCACATCAGTCACAATTGTCACACCAGTAACAGGGGTTAGCGCAAGACTTTCAATTGAATTACAAACATGTAATTGAGGGAATTACAACCGTGTAATTAAATGCAATCCGAATAGGAATTGGGAGTCACGCGACTCAGACTTCGGAACCAAGTTCCTCGTCAGCGTGCTCCTCTTCGGTTGTGTCGTCGTACTGCAGGTACTGGATGGCGCCATCGACGCTGCCGCCGGGCACGACCTTGGAGTCGTAGGTCAACTTGCCCGACTCGAGCACCAGCACGCGGTCGCACATGGCGCGCACCGAGGCAGCTGCGTGGGAGACGTAAAAAATCGTGGTGCCTTGGTGGCGGATCTCCTGCATCTTTTCCATGCACTTCTTCTTAAACGGCCGGTCACCTACCGCCAGGACCTCATCGGCCAAGAAGATGTCGGCATCGACGTGGATAGCCACCGAGAAGCCAAGACGGGCAAACATGCCCGAGGAGTAGTGGGAGACAGGAATATCGAGAAATTTGCCCACGTCGGCGAAATCAACAATCGCATCAAAGCGCGACTTAGTCTCCGCCTCGCTCATCCCCAAGATGGCGGCATTCATGAAGACGTTCTCACGACCCGTCAACTGTGGGTGAAAGCCCGCACCTTTGGCGATCAAACCCGCAATACGCCCTCGCGTAAGCACCGAACCACTATCGGGGTGCATAACCCCGGATATGACCCGCAGCAGTGTCGACTTGCCGGAGCCGTTGAGCCCCATCAAGCCGATCGACTCGCCTTGCTCGACGGTGAACGACACATCATCGACGGCGTTGAACGACTCGCTTAGCGGCAAGCGCTTGGCAACAGATACAGCCATCTGCTTGAGGGTGCGGCTGTAGTGCATCGTGAACTCTTTAGATACGTGGTCCACCACGATTGATTCAGTCACTGCTGGCCACCCTTCGGCTCACTTTGAGTGGTCATCACAGGCGCTCCGGGAACTTCTTTTCCAACCGCTGGAAGACACGTTGGGCGATCCACAAGAAGACCACGCAAGCCGCCAAAGTCACCAGTCCGCGCACCAGAAGCCCGTCGGGAAACACCAACGCTGCCCTTTGGGCCGCATCGTGCGCGTTGTTCTTGGCCACGGGGTACCAAAAGAATCGCTGCAACAAGATGACCGCCGTGGCCACCGGATTAGCCAGATAAATCTGGAACAACACCGGGAAAGTCTCGGCATGCTTCATTACACGCGACAACGGGTACATCATCGGCACCAAGAAGTGCATGAACTGGGTAATGGTCGACACGATGTTTTGGAAGTCTCGGTAGTACACGTTGACCGCACTAAAGATCAGCGCCAGTGCCGTAGAGAAAGTCGTGATCACCAAAATGCCAATCACTCCGGCTGCCACGCCCGTGGCATCAAGGTCCCAGCCGGAGAACAGGCAAAATCCCGTAAGCAAGAGCAACTGCGGCAATGTGTGGAATCCCGCGACCAGCATCTGGGAGAGCGGAAACACCTCGCGAGGCATTGCCAACTTGTTGATCATGGAGCGGTTGGTCCAGATGGAACGGGTGCCACCACCGAATGTCTCAGAGAAGTAGTGCACGAACACGATGCCGCAAAACAGGTGGATCGCGAAGTCGGGGACGTCTTTGTGCATCTTGAGCAGGTAGCCAAAGACGACGTAGTACACCCCAAAGCGGATAGCCGGCTGAATGTAGGACCACAAGAGGCCCAGCACACTGGCTGAGTAGCGCTTGGCAAGCTCACGACGCACAAGAAGTTTGATCAGATAGGGACGCTGAAGCGCGCCGATCAATCCCCCACGCGGGGCGGGGGGGCGTAACTCGGCAACCACTGCGCGGACCTCACGCGGCCCACCCACCATTTCCACGACAGGCATTTGATTGCGCTTGCGGCTTGCTAGCCGACGCGCCTTGCGTGCCCGTGCTCCTCTGTTCTCGCTCACGGTTTCAGCGGCTCGCCAGTCTCGGGGTCAATGCCGAAGGTCTTCGACCATGCCTGCGGTGAAGTGATGTCACCCAACGCCGAGCGATATTGCTCTGCCAGGTCAGCCCAGTCATCGTGAAGCCTGCGATGGATCGAAATCGTGCGCTTGAGCAGGTCGCGATAGCGGGCCGGATCGCGGCTGTAAAGAGCTACTGAGGCACCGTCGCGCATCGAGACAACCGCTGAGTCGTACTTGACTAGGTTGTACCAAGTCGCATCCATCGAGGTGAGCTCAGTTTCGGGGAACTCCTGCGACATCTCGCGCACCGGACGCAGTTGCCGAAGTGGGCCTAGGCCGGCGGCAATCAACAGGCTCAGGCGACCTGGGATCTCGATGTCGTCCTTGCCGCGCTTGGGCGGCTTCTTGCGGCGGGCGGGCGGGAAGGCATCACGATCGGTGTGCAGTTGCGCATCACTGAATTGGCTGCGGAATGCGTTGATCTCGGGAAGTTTGGAGCCCAACGTCTCGTGAAGGGTGTAGGGCCCAGCCAAAACATCTTCGATTGCGCGGTGCCTGATCTCGGCAGTGGAGTACTGCAGCGAAACCAGGTGCTTGATCTGGTGGTTCAAGCTCTCACGCACCAAGCGGCCACCACGGGGGTACGTCGAGTGCAGTAGCGCTGCGATCAAGCGGTTGCGGTGGTGGAAGTAAGCCTGCCAGTCCACGCCGTCGTTCTTGTCCGTCCAAGGCACGTGCCACACGGCAGCGCCCGGGAAACTCACGGTTGGGAAGCCAGCGGCCTTGGCACGCAAGCCAAACTCGGAGTCATCCCACTTGATAAAGATCGGCAATGAGAGCCCGACCTCTTCAAGCACCTGACGTGGGATCAAGCACATGAACCAGCCGTTGAAGTCGACATCGGCACGCTTGTGCAGCCAGCGCGAGGAGCGCAGGTTGCGAGCAGCGAAATCCCAATCGCCGTAGCCATCAAGGCGCGTCATCCACCAGAACCGCCAGGGCTGAACAACTTCACCAAACGAGTGCAGCCGCGAGCGAGCGTAGATGCTGAACATGTGGCCACCGACGATGGTGGGCCGTCGCGCGAGATCGCCAAAGGTGACCGCACGAATGATGCCCTCGGGCTCACAGACAACATCGTCATCCATCATCAAGGAGTACGTCGCCGTGCCCTTGCGCACCGACTCCAACTGACCGCGTGCGTAGCCACCGGAACCGCCCAGGTTGTCTTGGACGATCACTCGAAGTTTGTCACCCAGTGACTTAGCCGCAGCCGGGAAGAACTCAGACTCAATCAACGGTTGGCTACCTTGATCCATCACGAAGACGGTGTCGAGATAGGGGCGCAGCACCTCATCATCGGCGAGTTGGCCAATCAACTTCGCGCAGAAGTCCTGACGGTTCATCGTCGTGATGGCCATGTCGACCGTGCCGTGAGCCACTCGATCCTCGGGCACCTCGGCGTGCCATTCGGCTGATTCAACGATGGCATCGACGTCGCCACCGACCACGTCGTACCAGTACCAACCACCGTCAACAAACGGCTTGAGAGTCAGGTCGAAGGAGAAGGTCTGCGTTTCGGAATCGGTGACCTCAGCGGCCTCGACCACTTGGGAGTGACCGCGAGCCATCGACTTGTAGACCGTGATCATCGTGCCGTGGCCGGTGACCTTGAGCGTCAAAGTGACGTCAGTGACGATGGTGTGTCGACGCCAGTAGGAGGCAGGGAAGGCGTTGAAGTACGACCCGAAAGACATGGCTTGACCGGCCAGGACCCGCACCGAGGTGCGAGACAGGATCTGGTCTGGACGCAACTTGCGACCAGTCGAAGTCGTCTGGCGGATCGCAGCGTTGTTGAGGTCCTTTGCCGCCCGGTTGCCACCGATTTCTTGACGGTCAGTGTCGAGACGGGCTTCTTCCAGGTCGACGTACAAAGCAAAAACGTCGGGGTCACGATCAATTGGGAAGATCTGTCGTTGGAGCAGGCGAGTAGTCACTCGTCGATGCCTCCGCTCTTCAGTTCAGCGCCCTCTTCAAAGTAGGGGCGCAATTTGTTGTCGAACATGCTCAATGCCGAGCCGATCGCCATGTGCATATCAAGGTATTTGTAGGTGCCCAGACGCCCACCGAAGAGCACCATCGGCTCGGCCTTGGCCTTGTCACGGTACTTCAAAAGTTTCTCGCGGTCCGCTGGGGTGTTGATCGGGTAGTAAGGCTCGTCTTTCTCGGTGGCGAAGCGTGAGTACTCGTGCACAATGACGCTCTTGCCTGGCAAGTACGTGCGCTCGGGGTGGAAGTGTTTGAACTCGTGGATGCGTGTGTAAGGCACGTCTTCATCGTTGTAGTTCATCACCGAGCAACCCTGGAAGTCGTCGGTTTCCACGACGCTGGCCTCAAGGTCAACTGTGCGCCAAGACAAGCGACCCTCAGAGTTGTGGAAGTACTCATCGACTGGGCCGGTGTAGATGATCGGAACCTTGCCCTTGAACTCCTCGGCAACGTCGAAGAAGTCGGTCTCGAGTCGCACCTCGATGTTGGGGTGGTCGGCCATCTTTTCCAACCACGCCGTGTAACCGTCAACGGGCAGGCCTTCGTAGGTGTCGTTGAAGTAGCGGTTGTCGAAGTTGTAGCGCACCGGAAGCCGGGTGATGATCTCGGCGCTCAGTTCCTTGGGGTCGGTCTGCCACTGCTTGGCGGTGTAGCCCTTGATGAACGCCTCATAGAGCGGGCGACCGATCAAGCTGATCGCCTTCTCCTCCAGGTTGGCGGCCGCAGCGGTGTCAATCTCGCTGGCCTGCTCGGCGATCAGCGCCTTGGCTTCGTCAGGGGTGTGTGACTTGCCGAAGAAGCTGTTGATCAGGCTGAGGTTCATCGGCAATGAGTAGACCTGACCGTCGTACTTGCCAAAGACGCGGTGCTGGTAATTGGTGAAGCTGGTGAACTGATTGACGTAGTCCCATACGCGCTTATTGGAGGTGTGGAAGAGGTGGGCGCCATAGACGTGCACCTCGATGCCAGTCTCGGCTTCGCGCTCGGAGTAGGCATTGCCGCCTAAGTGGGGGCGCCGCTCGATGATGAGGACACGTTTGCCTAGCTGGCTGGCGACTCGTTCGGCGATGGTGAGGCCGAACAGGCCAGAGCCGACGACAACAAGATCAGGGGTAGTCACTCGCAGGAGTCTAACGAGGACGAGGTGACCTTCGGACCAGCCTGCGCCGAGAGGTGTCGCATCCCACGTGCATCCTTAAGCGCTCGCCATGCGTTGGCCGCCTCAGCTTTGCCGCCACGCAACGGGGAGAGCACGATCACGCCGGCCGCCAGGACGTACGGCTTGAGCCTCACCAGGGAGTTCTCGCCGTACCTGAAATGGACCGCGAACAGGTTGCGGTACATGAAATAGCCCTTCCAACTGCTCAGATCGTGCTGCTGGTCGAAAGCCAGTTGTCGGGTCATCGCGGCGTCTCGCACGGCCACGATCGCGAAACCTGCGCGCCGGATGCGGATCGCATAGTCACAATCGTCATAAAAAATGAAGTACGACGGATCGGGCAATCCCACTGCATCGATCACCTCTCGACGCACCATGAAACCCTCGAACGCAACGTTCTCCAAAGACACCGTGGCTGGCATTTCGTCGCGAGAGGCGAACTCAGTGTCAACGGCTTTGGTTTTGGGCTTGAGCACCCATGGGCTGGATAAGTCGAACCGCATGGCCGATTTCTCCGCGAGCCGTCCGTCGGGGCCTTCACGGACAACCATCGCCGCCGGCGCCCCCGTTGCCAGCAATGCGGCCAGGCAGTTGGGATGGGCCACCACATCGTCGTCCATCAACCAGATCACGTCATGGCCAGCTTGGTAGGCCGCCTTCACCCCCACATGGAAGCCACCGGCCCCACCTGAGTTTTCGGCTTGGCGAAGAATCGTGATCGGCAGATCGCTTCGTGCAGCCAAAACCTGGGGGGTGTCATCGGTGGAGGCGTTGTCGACCACGAAGATCTCATCAATGCTCGCGGTTTGCGCCGCGAGCCCATCGAGACATCCGGTCAAAAGGTGCGATCGGTTGAAGGTCACGATGACTACTGCCACGCTCACTGGCCACCTCCGGTAAGGAAACGGCGATGTCCGCTGAAGTCTGAGCGCATGCCAGCCACGATCCCACGAAGCATGAGACGCAACCGAGTCAGGTCCGGGCGCGTGAGTGTGTAGAACCAGATCGTCTTGCCAACAAAGGCCATTGCGTGAGGCAGACCGCGATAGGTGCGCAGGTTGACCCAGTTGTTGCGCGCCATGCAGTAGGCCTTGAGGTCGCTAGGTGAGTGGTTGTAGGTCTGCCCGGCCACCATCGGGGTTCCCAAGTCGCCCACAGACGGGTGCACGAATCGAGCCTGCGTAACCGTGGCGATTCGGGCACCGGCACGTTCGGCGCGCCAGAGATATTCGACATCGTCTCCCCAGATGAAGTACTTCTCCTCGACCACACCGATGTCTTCGACCAAGCCACGAGCCAGCAGCACGCCGTTGAAGGGGATCACGATCCCCTCGATCAGTCCCGCACGTGTTGCCTGCTCGGCCCCTGCTACATCGCGTACGACGCTGCTCGTGCCAGGCAGCCGAATCGGAAACACAAGTTCATCCTCAGCACCTTCGGTCACCACCAGGGGGCCCACAAAGTCGTGGTCCACCATCTGTGGGAGAAGCAGTTCGAGGCAGTTGGGTGCTGGCACACCGTCGTCGTCCATGAGCCAGATCAGATCAGCCGAACCCTCGAGTGCAGCGCGCATGCCAGCGGCAAAGCCGCCGGCTCCCCCGGTGTTGCTGCTCAATCGCACCACACGAGGCGGGTTAGGGAGCGCTGCCAACCGGGCGAGTGTGTCATCGCTGGATGCGTTATCGATGACCACAATCTCGTCGGGGACAACGGTTCCGGCCTGCACTGCTTTCACAAGTCGGGTGATCAACTCCGCGCGATTGAACGTCACCGCGATGGCGATGATCCGCGGCCCAGAACTCACCCCTAGACCCTACCGGTCAGGCGATTTAGTCCGCGCGATCCCAGGCCCAACTCAGCATGCGGAATCGAGGTCCTCGGTTGAGTTAGCGGTATAGCCGTTGTGAATATCGCCGTACGACCCACCCGTGGTGTTCCCTGCGGGCTTGTGAGCTGGCTTCTTCTTGCCCTCGGTTGATCGCTCAATAGCCTTCTGGACCAGTGCCTGGATCTTGTCGATGTTGGGTCGATAGGTCTCAATGAGAGGCGGCACGAACGAAACAGTCTTGATCGGCTCCGAGCGGGCCTTGAGTGCCAAGTCGATGAACGTGTCGAGGTCATCTTGGGGCAGGTCGGTTTGCACCATGGCCTTCGAGGCCTTCGCTATGTCACCGATCTTGAGTACGACGACTTTAGGGCTCAATTGCTGGAGCATCGCGCTCATCACGCACTTTTGCCGCGCCATACGTGAATAGTCGTCGGCTGCCATCCGCGAGCGGGCGAACCACAACGTGTCAGCGCCGTTGAGGGTGCGATAGCCAGGCTCGATGTAGGACTTGCCATCGAAGTCGCCCAAGGCTCCCTTGGGGATGCGGTCTCGAACGTGAAGTTTGACGCCGCCAACTGCATCGACGAGGTGCCTGAAACCAGAGAGGTTGACCATGGCGAAGTAGTTGATCTTGAGCCCGGTGACACCTTCGACGGCCTGTTCGGTGGCGGCCACGCCCGGGTACTTCTCACCCTTGAAGAGCTTCTTGTGGTCCAGCGCCCAGGTGAACAGTGAGTTCAACTCGCAGCCGTCGCAGTTGTAGCCATGAGGGAACTGCTTGGCCATCACCGATCCCTCGGCGAAAGTGAAGTTCTGCAGGTTGCGTGGCAAGCCGAACAGCACGGTGCGGCCGGTTTCGGCGTCGATGCTGGCCACCGTGATCGAGTCTGGGCGCAAGCCCCATCGGGTGGCGCCGCTGTCACCGCCGAGAAGCAAGACGTTGTAGCGGCCCTCGTGGGCTTCACTCACAGCGGCGTTGGCAAACATGGCTGAGATGAAAGTGCCCTGCACGTGCACGACGTGGGCGGCAAAGAGCAATGCACCCACGACGGTCAGTGAAACCCCTGTGGTCAGGCCAGTCATGAAGAGGCGCTGTTTTTGGCGAAGCTCAAGTGGGTCACCTAGGCGCCAGGAGTCCACGAGCAAGTAGCCAAACCCAATAGCTAAACCGATCAGCAAGAACCGCACAAAACTCAACACGACTGTCTTGGCGAACAGGAAGAAGGCAACTTTGGGGAATGCCCAACTCACTAACGCCAACAACACAGCGGTGAGCACCAAGCCACCCCAGATCCGCATCGCAATGCGACCGACTCTGCGGTTACCGGCCGCAATCTGTGCCGACCCAGGCAGCACCAGGGTCATCAGCATCAAGGTGAGTGCACGGCGGAACCGAAGCCGCGCGACCACAGGACGCGAGGCGGTTCGGCTCTGCCCGGGGGAAGTGGCGGGCATGAGAAAACCTCTCGTTTGGCGCAAATCAGCTAAAAACTGATTCAGGCGCAAGTATCACCAGTCACGCTAGTCACACGTGTCACGACGCGCCGTAGGTTGCCCACCCCGGTAATCTCGAGCGCATGCCTGACGACCGTCGCGACCCCCGAGACTTCGGTTGGCTCTACGGCGAAGGCAACGACGACCCTGGCGCCCCCGAGCCAACCCGGGTCATCCCCACTCGACCACGCGCCGACAAACCCCCCAAACTGGCGCCCGAGCCGCCGCGCCGATCCCGGCCTGTTGCGCCTGTGGAGAACTTCGAAAACGACCTTCACGAACCTGACATTGAGCCCAGTCGGCCACGCAAGAGTCGCCTGCGACGCATCTGGTTCTGGACCAAGGTGGCCCTCGTCTTGTTCTTGATCTATCTGATCGCGGTGCCCATGTGGGCCTACGGTCGCATCGATCGCTTCAATGCCGACCCCCGGGCCGATCGACCCGCTGATCAGCCCGGTACCACCTACCTACTGGTGGGATCAGATTCCCGTGAAGGCCTGACCGCTAAGCAACGCAAGCAGTTGGGCACGGGGAACGCAGCCGGTCGACGTACTGACACGATGATGTTGCTCCACACCGGCTCTGGCCCGGCGACCTTGATTTCGATCCCTCGCGACTCACTCGTACCGATTCCTGGGCACGGCACGTCCAAGATCAACGCCGCCTACGCCTGGGGCGGCCCCAAACTCTTGGTTCAGACAGTCGAATCCAACACCGGCGTGCGTATTGATCACGTCGTTGAGATCGGTTTCGGTGGCTTCGTGAAGGCCGTCGATGCAGTCGGTGGCATCAGAGTGTGCACCAAGACTCGGCTCGAGGACCCGTTAGCCAACTTGCATATGAGCAAGGGCTGCCACGATATCGATGGAGCTGTGGCACTGGGCTATGCGCGCAGCCGCCACACCCAAGCTGATGGTGACCTTGGGCGGGCTCGCCATCAACGCGAGGTCGTAAGGAAGGTCGGCGAAAAGGTGAAGTCACCCGCCAGCGTCTTGTTGCCCTGGCGCTACTACGGGCTCGCGGACGCCGGATCGACGTCGCTAAGAGTCAGCGAAGGCGCCGGACCCTTTGCTTTGGTGAACTTCGCTTTAGCGATGACCAATGCTCGCTCGTGTGCCATGCCGATTAGCGACATGGTGATCCACTGGGATCAACGGCGCGCCAAGCAATTGATGAGCATCGTCGCTGAGGACCGCACCGACGACATCACCAAGCAGCTGTGCACCCCTAACGGGTTGCCGCTGCGCTAAACCTTGAGTACGTCGGCCAAGGTGCGCGCGGCGACTCCGCCGCGTGCGAGCGCGATCTCCAGGGCTGCGGGCACATTGAGATCGTTGGCTAGTGCACCCATGACCTCATCGACACCATCAACACCTGCGCGCCCAGCGGCCTGATGCAGCGCTTCAAAACTGACTGCCGCATCCTGAAGCGCATCTGGGGTGTAGTCCCACTGCAGATTCCAGACTCGGTTGAGCAACAGCAACCGCACGGTCTCCCCAGAGCTTTGCGCCACGAGATCTTTGACTAGCACCAAGTTGCCCGTGGACTTCGCCATCTTGGCGCCACCTGTCCACACGGTGCCCACGTGCATCGAACGCGAGGCGAACGTGCAGCCACTCAACGCACTGGCCATGGCCTGTTGATAGGCGTGGTGGGGGAAGGTCAGGTCTGCCCCTCCTGCGAGCACGTCGATCGAACTACCTAGGACTGCGCGTGCCATCGCCGCGCACTCGACATGCCAACCTGGACGTCCCCATCCCCATGGGCTGGGCCAGGCAGGGTCACCTTCGCCGGAGGACTTCCAGATCGCCACGTCCCACTCACCACGGCGTCCGGCGCTGACCGCGTTATCGCCGAACTCAGCAAAGTCGGCTGCGGCCGAGTCCGGGCGCCGCATCGCGGCTGGAGCCTGGAAATAGACCGTGCCCTGCGCTTCATAGGCCGCACCGAGCTCAATGAGGGCATCGATGAACTCGATGATCTGCGGCAAGTGCGCCCGCGCACGAGGGTTCAGGTCGGGTCGAGCGATATTGAGCGCGCGCATGTCTTGGTCAAACATGAACTCTTGGGTGACCGCAAATTCCTCGGGTCGCTCGCCATGCTTTGCCGCCGCCGCGGTCAACACGTCATCAATGTCGGTGACGTTGCGCGTCGAAATTGTCTTGATGCCCAGCTTGTGGGCCAGGCTCACCAGAAGGTCTGTCCAGATAAAGGTGGCTGCGTGGCCCAGGTGCGTGACGTCGTACGGCGTGATGCCGCAGGTCCACACTCGCAAAGCCCCCGCAAGCGGCATGGGGGCGCCGGCGAGTCTGACATGAGCCGAACGCGGCCAAGGGGCCGAGGGCAAGTGGTAACGCTGACTTGTCACACTCATCCCTTTCGATGGTTGTGAGGGCAACACTAAGGGGCTAAGCGCCTCAGTCAGCCTGGGTGTCCAACAGGGCGACCTTGGCCTTCTGCAGTGTTGCCAAGTCGTTGCTGAGCTCAGTGACCTCTTGATTGGCGGCGTAGGTCATAAGCCCGGCAATGAAAGCCACCACCCACAGGATCAGGCCAGCAATCTTCATGCGGTCTGCCACAAGGCTGCCTTGCAGCATCTCGATGCCCGCCAGCATGAGTGCAGCCCCGCCGGCAGCAAACACACACACGAAAATCACGAGTCGCATCGCGGCGCGCGCGCTCGCCATGGTGCGCTCATCGCGCACTAGATCCCACACGTCGCTCAAGAGTTGTCGTTGCAGGACCAGGTTTGACGTTGCGCTGGCCGCAAGCGCGTCCTGCGCGTCTGCGAGCACACGCTTCGACTGATGATGGTTCAACTCGACATCGGCTAGCGAGCTTGAGGTCACGGTGGATCCCTTCATCAAAGATTCGACTGAATCCCAGCCAAGAGTTGGCGCGCCATGACGATGCGCTGCACCTGGTTGGTGCCTTCATAAATCTGGGTGATCTTGGCGTCACGCATCATCCGCTCTACCGGGTAGTCGCGGGTGTAGCCATAGCCGCCGAGCACCTGCACCGCGTTGGTGGTGACCTCCATCGCCACGTCAGAGGCAAAGCATTTCGCGGCAGCACCAAAGAACGTGAGGTCTTTGTCGCCGCGTTCTGACCTGCCAGCAGCGGCATAGGTCAACTGGCGCGCTGCCTCCACCTTCATGCCCATGTCGGCGAGCATGAACTGCAGCCCCTGGAAGTCTGCGATTGGCTTGCCGAACTGAGTGCGTTCCTTCGCGTAGCCCAGGGCAAAGTCCAACGCCCCCTGAGCAACTCCGACTGCTTGGGCCGCAATAGTCACCCGTGTGTGGTCCAAGGTCGCCATCGCCGTGGCAAAACCGCTGCCGACCTCGCCGATGATCCGATCCCCCGGGATGCGGACGTGATCGAGATAGACCTCACGTGTGGGGCTGCCCTTGATGCCAAGCTTCTTCTCCGGCGCCCCGAACGACACCCCAGGATCAGACTTCTCCACCACAAAGGCCGAGATGCCGCCGCGGGTGCGCTTTTCAGCGTCAGTCACCGCCATCACTGTGTAGAACTCGCTCTCGCCGGCGTTGGTGATCCAACGCTTGACGCCATTGAGGATCCAGTCATCGCCATCGCGAACCGCGGTGGTGGTCATGCCACCTGCATCCGAACCCGCATCTGGCTCAGAGAGGCAATAGGAAAACCCGCCCTCGCCGGCGGCAAGTTTGGTGAGGTACTTCTCCTTGAGCGCCTGGCTGCCGCTGATCTGGATCGGGAGCGAGCCCAACTTGTTCACCGCGGGGATCAACGAGGAACTCACACAGGCCCGGGCCACCTCTTCGATGATGATCACCGTGGCAAGTGCGTCGGCTCCTGCGCCGCCGTACTCCTCCGGGACGTGGGGGGCATGGAAGTCCGATGCCAAGAGCGCTGCGGCCGCCTCATGTGGGTACCGCGCCTCGGCGTCCACCTCGGCAGCAAAGGGCGCGATCTTCGCGTCGCACAGGTCACGGACTGCTTCACGAACCGCCATGTGCTCTTCTGATAGCTGGTAGAAGTCGCTCATAGCTCATAACTCTAGGCTTGCTGCCTCATCACAGGTCAGCGAAGGGGTGCCACAGATGACAGGCAGTTTGGGAGACCTGGTCATTCCTCGCTCTCCAGGCATCCCCGCGCCCTTGGTGATCCCCGACAATGAGCTGATCGAGCGCTTCTCGCGCTCCTCTGGCCCCGGCGGTCAGGGCGTCAACACCACAGACAGCCGCGTTGAACTCGTGTGGGATCCAGAGAACAGCATCGTCGAAGCGCTCCGGCATCTGAGTACGTCGCGCATCGTGGTCACCACTCACCGCAGCCAACACCGCAACCGACTAGCCGCCCGAGCGCGGCTAGTCGAGTTGATTCAGCGGGCCTTGGCTCCCCCACCTCCGCCCCGTGTGCCCACGAAGCCCTCAAAGTCAGCCCAACGCCGCCGACTCGATGCCAAGCAGCGGCGCTCGATGACGAAGTCATTGCGAGGCAGAGTCAGAGATCATTAGTCGGGCGGCATCACTTTGGGGGCGTAAACCAAGGTGATCTGACCCTGAGTGACCCGAAGTTGTTCGCCCTCGATGACGTACTTGGTCTCACCAGTCCACACTTTGAAGACATCGCGCTCGATCTCCATCTTGAGTCCCGGGCAGGCCATGTAGGTGGTCGCCACGTCTCCCACCGTGACCTGACCTTCCCCCACAGTGATCGTGCCCGAGCCGCTGTTGCAGCCGGTTTCGAGCATGATCGAGCCGTTCTCCACTCTCATCCCGGCTTGCCAACGCTGCGGAACAAACGTGCTGCTCGCGGTGCCATCGCCCAGAGTCTTGTCAACACTCACCAACCGCCACTTCGTGCCAACCAAAGGCACCGTTGCCGGCTTGGCCGTCTTAGGGCCAAACACCAACTTCACAGGTCCGCTGGTGAACGTGACACTGTCACCCGATTCGGTGACCTCTGGGCCACCCTCAAAGAACCGTGCCAGGAACGAATCCTGATCCATCAACGCCTTCTCGCAGGCCATTTCAGTTGAGCCGATGTTGTCCACGAACCACCGATGGCCATCTACGCGAAGAGTGCCCAGATGCGAGTTGCAGCCGGCATTGAATCTGAAGTCTTGACCCGACACGGTGATCTCCACGTCGGGCTTTGCCACCAACGAGGAACCAGCTCCAGACGCCGAGGTCAACATCAGGGTCTGCGGGCCGGACTTGGCCGCAACTGCGCTGGTCGAGGCAGGTGGTGTGTCGGGCTGCTCCCCGCATCCGCTCATAGCCAAAGTGGTGATGAGCAGCGGGATCGTCAGTAGGTGGATTCGCATGCCCCTACGACGCAACCGGTCCTGAATCGGTTCCCCTCGAAACGGGCGAAAAGTCACAAGTAAACCTGTGACTTTGCCGCTTTGCCCGGGGGATCTCCCCCGCAAAGCGCACAACATCCGGGTCAAGCAGACCCAGTCTTGGCGACCTCACGTAGCAACTCGATCACTCGACGTACTGCGGCATTGGAGGCGCTGTCTTCGCGCACATAGGCCACGATGCGGCGCTGCACAACAGGCTCACACAAAGGTACGAGGGCAACCGAATCTGGCGCGGCGTCCAGTGCCAGCAGCGGCCCGATGAAAAGCCCCACACCTGCCCCAACGAAGGCGAGGGCGCCATGGTGATCGGCGGTGCGGGCGACGTAATGCGGGGTGATGCCGCTGGCCTGGAACGCGGTTCGCAAGATCAATCCACACGTGGTTCGCGCCAGGCTGTCGTCGATGAGAGGTTCGCCCTGCAACTGGCTCATGGCTACCTGTGGCTCGGCAGCAAACCGATGAGTCTTGGGTACGACGAGCACATAGGGCTCCGTGTGGATCGACACCCTGCGATAGCCCGCTCGTGGCACGATCGCCTGCTCAGGGTGTTCGGTGCACACATCGACATCGGGCTGAATCGAGGCGTCCATGGGGTGCTCGTTAAGGTCGACCGTCAGCACGACCTCGGGAAACTCCTCACGCATGGTGTGGGCGATCTTCGGGATCCACGACTCCCCCACAGAGGCCACCGTCGCAATCACCACGTTGCCCGTACGCCCATCGCGCAAATCGGCAGCCAAGGTCTCTAAACGACTGAGCGCGCCCATCACCTCATCGCTGCGCTGCGCCAGCACTTGCCCGGCAGCAGTGGGCGCGAGCCCACGGCCAGACTTCTCCAACAAGGTCAACCCGGTCTCCCGTTGCAAGGCAGCTAGTTGCTGACTGACCGCCGAGGGGCTGTAGCCCAGGTGTTGCGCGGCGGCTTGCACGGTGCCACTGGCGAGCACAGCGCGAAAGACGCGCAGTCTGGTGAGGTCGATCGACATAAGCGCAACCATACAGATTTACTTCATCATTATGAAGAAATCATTGCTTGTCCTGTTGCTTTGGACCACGCACCATGGACCCATGACGTACTCATTCCCACTTGGCAACGACACCTGCGACCGCGACCGAGCCCGGCTCAATGCTGAACTCCGGATCGCACCCGACTCAGCCCGCACCATCCGCAGCGGCCAACGGTTGCTTCGACACCTCTCGCGACTCGTCTCGCGAATCTAGATCTTGGTGAGGCTCAAACTGATCGCAACCAGCACCATCACGCCAGCAACGCCGAAGTCGAGCACCCGCCAGGTGCTGGGCTTGGCAAAGAAGCGAGTCAACTTCCTGGCCCCGATCGCCAGACCGTAGAACCACACCGCGCTCGCGATGGCCGCACCAAAGGCAAAGGTCCACTTCTGGTCGTGGTGCTGGTTGGCCAAACTGCCCACGAAGAGCATCGTGTCGAGATAGACGTGAGGGTTTAGGAAGGTCAGCGCAGCGGCCGTAAGCAACGCTTTGCGCAACCCACCCTCGGCCCGGCCAGACACAGTCAGCGCCTCGGGAGCCATGGCCCGCCGAATAGCCATGACTGCGTAGGTCAACAAGAACGCAACGCCCGCCCAGCGCAACACCTCCAGCGCCAAGGGAGCGGCCTGAACCAACGCGCCAATCCCTGCAGTGCCCGCCAGAATCAATGCGGCATCTGCGAGGGTGCACAAAGTGGCGATGGCGATCTCGTGCTCACGGCGTAGGCCTTGACGCAGTACATAAGCATTTTGGGCACCGATGGCCACGATGAGTGAGAGCCCGGTAAAGAACCCGAGCAGAGCGGTTGCGCCCACTTAGAAACCGATCTTGTGCTGACCTTCGCCGCGCACCAACTTGCCTTTGTCGTGCGCCGTTTGACGCAACTCACTTTGGAAATCGCGCATCTTTGCCTGCAGCTCTTCATCTGTCGCCGCCAAGATTCGTACGGCGAGCAGTCCCGCGTTGCGCGCGTTGCCCACGCCCACTGTTGCGACCGGAACACCGGCTGGCATCTGCACGATGGAGAGCAGTGAGTCCATGCCGTCGAGGTACTTCAGCGGCACCGGAACCCCGATCACAGGCAGAGCAGTCACAGACGCCAACATCCCGGGCAGATGGGCGGCCCCTCCAGCACCGGCGATGATCACCTTGATGCCGCGCCAGGCTGCATCTTCGCCGTACTTCAACATCTCGTGTGGCATGCGGTGTGCGGACACGACGTCGGCTTCGTAGCTGACGCCGAACTCCTCACACGCCTCGGCGGCAGCCTTCATCACCGGCCAATCGGAGTCACTCCCCATGACGATGCCGACGCTGGGTCGAACCTGTGCGTTCATTCGCTCTCCTCACCAAGGTCGCCGCGAAACCATGCCGCTGCGTGACGAGCCCGCTCTAAGCAGTCTGCCAAGTCCTCGCCATAAGCGTTGACGTGTCCAACTTTGCGACCTGGGCGCAGGTCCTTGCCATACAAGTGCACCTTGAGTCGCGGGTCACGAGCAAAGGCATGTGGGTAACCGTCAAAGAGGTGGCCGGTCTTGTCGGCCGCACCCAAAATGTTGACCATCACGGTCCAGGTCGACCGGGCCTCAGGCGCCCCCAGCGGCAGGTCCAGAACCGCACGAAGGTGGTTCTCAAACTGGCTGGTGACTGAGCCATCTTGGGTCCAGTGCCCGGTGTTGTGCGGACGCATAGCCAATTCGTTGACCAGCACTCTTCCATCAGAGGTTTCAAACAGCTCCACCGCCAAGATGCCGGTCACATCCAATGCGCCAGCGATCCGCATCGCGATCTGCTGGGCCGCGGTCGCCAGCGCCGGGTCTAAATCCGGAGCTGGCGCGATGACTTCATGACAGATGCCATCGAGTTGGGTCGACTGCACCACTGGCCAGGCCGCCACCTGGCCGCTAGGAGATCGGGCCACCAGCGCACTGAGTTCTCGAGTGAAGTCAACGAGTTCTTCAGCCAAGATCGCCACACCCGACTGGGCTGCCACCGAGAACGCCTCATCACATTCGTCTTGGCTGCGCACAACCCACACACCCTTGCCGTCGTATCCACCCCGAGTGGTTTTGAGTACGGCGGGAAAACCGAATGCCGCCACCTCCTCGGGGCCGTGGACCACGGCGTTGCGAGGACATGGCACGTCTAACTCGGCAAGTCTGGCCCGCATCACGGCTTTGTCTTGAGCGTGCACCAATGCCTGCGGCCCCGGGCGCACGGAAATGTGGGATTCAAGCGTGTGCAGGTGCTCGGTGGGCACGTGCTCGTGGTCGAAGGTGACCACCTCGCACCCTTGAGTGATGGCCTCGAGGGCCGCCAGGTCGCGGTAGTCCCCCACGACATGGTCAGGGATCACCTGGGCGGCACTGACGCCAGGCGCCTCGGCCAACAGGCGTAGCGGAATGCCCAGTGCTGCGGCAGGTTCGGCCATCATCCTGGCCAACTGACCGCCGCCAATAACCGCGACTGTGGGAGCACTCGACACGTGCCAAACCCTAGGCGTTGCGCCGCATTTCTTCGAAAACCTGTTGGCGGTGGCTTCAGCAGATGTGACCATTGGGCCACCAACTACCGCACCAAGGAGGGATGACCGATGACTGACCTGCGCTTTGCCTTGCCTTCAGAACTCATCCCCTCTCCTTGGAGCACACGTGAGCAACGACCCGTTCACCTTTGATTTTCACGCGCTAGACGACCCCGACGAACACCAACGGTGGTCCACGTGGCGCCAAGTCCAACCCTTATGCAGGGGACCCAAACCTCGCCCGTCATGGGTAGTGACTGACCAGGGCGCGATCGATAGCGAACTAGGCGTCCTCAAGACCGGCAAAGAGGCCGACGTCTTCCTGTTGCAGCGAGCCACCCCGGGCACCGACGGCGTGGTGATGGCTGCGAAGCGCTATCGAGATGCCGATCACCGCAGTTTTCGTCGGGCTTCGGCCTACACCGAAGGGCGTCGTACTCGTCGCACCCGCGACACCCGCGCCCTGGCGAAGAAGTCGGCCTATGGCAAGCAGGTTGCTGCGGGTCAGTGGGCGTTTGCGGAGTGGGACTCGTTGACCCGGTTGTGGAACTGGGGACTTCCGGTTCCCTACCCGGTGCAAATTGATGGCGCTGAGATTCTGATGGAGCTCATCGTCGATGACACCGGCAATCCAGCGCCCCGCCTGGCGAGCCTGAGCCATGGCAGCAGCGATCTCCCACTTGCGTTCGAGCAGGTGCGTGAGTTCATCATCAGGTTGGCCGGTCACGGAGTCGTGCACGGAGATTTGTCGGCCTACAACATGCTGATCAGCGACCGCATCACGGTGATTGATTTGCCGCAAACCATCGACTTGGTGGCCAACCCTCAAGGCACTGACTTCTTGCTACGCGATTGCGTCAACGTGTGCGAGTGGTTCACCAAGAAGGGTCTGGCTTGCGATGCCGATGAGTTGTTCGGGGAGGCGCTGGCCTCTGCGTGGTGAGGCTCTAGCGCCGGCGTACGGCGATAGGGGCCAACTCACCAAACCCACGGATGGGTCGGCTTGGCAGCACCCTGATCTCGAACTCATCTTCGGGCAGACCGGCTGCAGTCTGTTCATCGCAGATGACCCGATTTCGGCGGGCAACCGTCATCATCCTGGCGGCGAGGTTGACCGCTGGACCGAACACATCACCAAGTCGCAGCTCGACCGGACCGGTCGCCAGACCGATGCGGACATCGGGAAGCATCGGCGTGGCCACAATTTGGCGGATGATTTCATCGGCGACCTCGAAGGCCCCGGCAGGCGTTTCAGACACGAAGAGCACCGAGTCACCCAGCGTCTTAATCACCCGACCACGACGCCGAGCGACCGCATCGAGGCAGAGGTTCTCAAACTCCTCGACCATCTCACCGATTTCTTCGCGAGAAATCTCGTTGGAGTAGGCCGAGAAGCCAACTAAGTCAGCGAAGCCCACCGTGAGTTCGGCCGCATTGAGGTGGTCTTCGGTGTTGCCGGCCGCAGCAAGGCGCGCTGCGGCGGCGGCCAGGTGGCGGCGCCACACATAGATCAGCAGTTCCTCAAACCCTGGTTGAACGTCCGCCACAAGATTCATGGCTGTCTCAAGTCGCGAACCGGTCGCCTTGTCGGAGGCCTCGATCTTCTCGATGTGACCAGCCAGAGTGCCGACTTCCCAGTCAGCCAAGCGGGCCATCATCTGCCCCAGCGCGCGCGTCATCCGCAGAACAGTTTCTTCATCGAGGGTGCCGCGCTCGATCGTCGCGCCCACAATGGCCAGCGCCCGCACGTCAGCATCGGTGAAGATTGAGTCGTCACCAGCGGTGGGGAAGCCGAGTGCACGCCACAGTTTCAACGTCTGTTCGACGCTGAATCCAGAGGCCGACGAGACCTCTTCAGCGGTCAACTCTGGGCTTTCACCCAAAATCGCCACCTCAAGATCGGCGTCGACGTACTTCGGCTCAGGCACGCTCACATCTTCTCACGCAAAAGTGAGCTAACTCACCACGAGCCGACCGGTCGTACGTGGATCACATCGCCGGCACCAACCTGCATCACGCGGCCGTCCTTGTCGACCATCAAGCACCCGCGATCGTCGACCTCGACGGCTGTCCCGGCCTGCACACTGCCATCGGGCAAGTGCACCTCAACCTCACGTCCGACAGTCGAGCACAGGCGGCGATAGGCCTCGCGCAAATCCCCCAGACCATGTCCAGCATCTAGCGGCAGTGCTTCGAGTTTGGTCACGATGCTGCGCAGCAGGTCACCTCGGTCCACATCGATCCCCAACCTGGCTAGCGAGGTGGCCGCGGGCACCGGGAGGTGCTCTTGATGGACGTTGATCCCGATCCCGATGATCGCCAACGGCCCAGCGACGCGCTCGACAAGGATGCCCGCGACCTTCTGCCCGGCCACCAGCACGTCATTGGGCCATTTGAGGCTGGCCTCAACCCCCAGCTCGGCGAGTGCAGTGGCAACAAAGACTCCGCTCAACAGCGGCACCCAGGGCCAATCAGCATCAGGCAGTTGGGGATCCACTACAGCCGAAAACGTCAGTGCCTGACCCGCAGGGGTTTCCCACACGCGGTCCAGACGACCACGACCGGAGTATTGGTGGTTTGTCACGACCACACGTCGATCTCGGGGGTTCGTTGCGGCGATCTGGTTGGTGGAACCAGCGCTTTCTAGGTACTCAATGGTCCAGGTTCCAAACTCCCCTGCGGCCTGGTCAAGCCGATCCGCGGGTGCATCACTTGGGCTGTCGGACAACTGCTGCTCCATGGGCACTAGATTGGCCCATGCACACCAAACAGGCGAGCAGGAGGCTCACGTGAGCGCAGTGCCCGAATCAGAAGCGTCGGTTGACACCCGCAGCACCGCTGGCAAATTGGCCGAGTTTGAGCGCCGCCACGACGAAGCTGTGCACGCTGCCTCAGCCAAGTCGGTCGAGAAGCAGCACTCACGGGGCAAAAAGACTGCACGTGAGCGCATCGAGGCACTCTTTGACGAGGGCAGTTTCGTCGAGCTGGACCAGTTCGCTCGACACCGTTCCACTGCATTCGGGCTCGAGAAGACCCGTCCGTACGGCGACGGCGTCATCACCGGCTACGGCACGGTCGATGGTCGCCAGGTGTGCGTCTTCTCCCAAGACTTCGGCATCTTCGGCGGCTCACTTGGTGAGGTGTACGGCGAAAAGATCACCAAGGTGATGGATCTAGCCATCAAGAACGGTTGCCCCATAGTCGGCATCAACGAAGGCGCTGGCGCCCGCATCCAAGAAGGTGTGGTCTCCCTCGGCCTCTACGGCGAGATCTTCCGCCGCAACGTGCACGCCAGCGGCGTGATCCCCCAAATCAGCATGATCATGGGTTCGTGCGCCGGTGGACACGTCTACTCCCCTGCGGTCACCGACTTCACGATCATGGTCGATGGCACCTCCAACATGTTCATCACCGGCCCTGACGTCATCAAGACGGTCACCGGCGAAGACGTGACAATGGAGGACTTGGGCGGTGCTCGCACCCACAACACCAAGTCCGGCAACGCCCACTACATGGCAAGCGACGAAGACGACGCGATCGAATACGTCAAGGCTCTGTTGTCCTACTTGCCTTCAAACAACCTCGATGAGGCGCCGTACTTCGACGACGAGGCTGACCTGGAACCCAACGAAGGTGACATCGCCCTCGACACCTTCATCCCTGACTCGCCCAACCAGCCCTACGACATGCGCGACGTGCTCACCACCGTGCTCGACGACGGCGAGTTCCTTGAGGTGCAGCCACTTTTCGCCCCCAACATCATCATCGGCTATGGCCGAGTCGAGGGTCGCAGCGTCGGAATCGTGGCTAACCAGCCGATGCAGTTTGCTGGCACGCTCGACATTGATGCCTCGGAGAAGGCAGCGCGCTTTGTGCGCACCTGCGACTGCTTCAACATCCCGGTGCTCACGTTCGTCGACGTACCTGGATTCTTGCCTGGCACCGACCAAGAGTGGCAAGGCATCATCCGTCGCGGCGCGAAGCTGATCTTCGCCTACTCCGAAGCCACCGTGCCGCTGGTCACGGTCATTACCCGCAAGGCCTACGGCGGGGCTTACGACGTGATGGGCTCCAAGCACCTCGGCGCTGACATCAACTTGGCGTGGCCAACCGCTCAAATCGCGGTGATGGGTGCTCAGGGTGCCGCCAACATCTTGCACCGCAAGACCTTGGCCAAGATCGCCGACGAAGGTGGCGACGTGGAGGCCAAGCGTGCTCAGTTGATCGATGAGTACGAAGACACCCTGGCTAACCCTTACGTCGCGGCCGAGCGTGGCTACATCGACGCAGTGATCGCGCCGCGCAACACCCGCTCCGACATCGTCAAGGCGTTGCGTTTGCTGCGCACCAAACGCGAGGTCTTGCCCGCCAAGAAGCACGGCAACATCCCGCTGTAAGGATGCCTGAGATGACTGAGCCTTTAGAGCCGAAAGAGCCCGAACCGTTCTTGCGCATCGTCAAAGGCGACCCCACTGACGAGGAGGTCGCGGCCTTGGTAGCTGCCTTGGCTGCGATCCCGACGGCTGCCGATGCCACGAAGCGGCCCGTGCGTGAGTGGAACAGCCCTTACCGCCAGGTCAGGCCGTTCTATTCGCAAGGCCCTGGTGGTTGGCGCTCAAGCGGATTACCCAAACACCGGGGTCGCGGCAACTAAGCAACGTCATACGAATCGGCTGCTATGGCGACCGTGACGCATGACGTCTCGCAACCTCCTGCCGAGTCTCATCCACGACAGGCAACACCAACGCAGTGCGGACAACGCAATAGGCTGGGCGAGTGTCTAAAGTCTTGACTTCTCTGCCCGTCGGCGAACGCGTCGGCATCGCTTTCTCTGGTGGCCTCGACACTTCTGTCGCTGTGGCCTGGATGAAGGAGAAGGGTGCGATCCCGTGCACCTACACCGCCGACATTGGTCAGTACGACGAGCCTGACATCTCCGGAGTCCCCGGCCGGGCCTTGCAGTACGGCGCCGAACTAGCCCGCGCTGTCGATTGCCGCCGAGCACTCGTCGAGGAGGGGCTCGCCGCCTTGGTGTGCGGCGCGTTCCACATTCGCAGTGGCGGCAAGTCGTACTTCAACACCACTCCCCTGGGCCGCGCAGTGACTGGCACGCTTTTGGTGCGGGCGATGCACGAGGACGGCGTCGACATCTGGGGCGACGGATCGACCTTTAAGGGCAATGACATCGAGCGGTTCTACCGCTACGGCCTGATCGCCAATCCGCGGTTGCGCATCTACAAGCCTTGGCTGGACGCAGACTTCGTGCACGAACTTGGTGGGCGAGACGAGATGAGCCAGTGGCTCACCGAGCGCAACTTGCCTTACCGCGACGCCAAGGAGAAGGCCTATTCCACCGACGCCAACATCTGGGGCGCAACCCACGAGGCCAAGACTCTGGAGCACCTTGATGTGTCACTGGAGACGGTTGAGCCGATCATGGGTGTGAAGTTCTGGGACCCCTCAGTTGTCATCGAGACCGAAGACGTCACGGTGCGCTTTGAGGCCGGTCGTCCGGTGGCCATCAACGGTCAGCGATTTGATGACTCCGTTGCGTTGGTGCATGAGGCCAACGCCGTCGGTGGGCGTCACGGCCTGGGCATGAGCGACCAGATTGAGAACCGCATCATCGAAGCCAAGTCGCGTGGCATTTATGAAGCACCCGGCATGGCCCTGCTTTGGATCGCCTATGAGCGTCTGTTGAACGCGATCCACAACGAAGACACCATCGCGAACTACCACGCCGAGGGTCGTCGCTTGGGTCGGTTGCTCTATGAAGGTCGCTGGCTTGACCCGCAGTCGTTGATGCTGCGTGAGTCGATCATTCGCTGGGTGGCCTCGCTGGTCACTGGTGAAGTGACCCTGCGGTTGCGTCGCGGTGATGACTACACCATCGTGCGTACGTCGGGAGAAAACTTCTCCTACCACCCTGACAAGTTGTCGATGGAGCGCACCGAGGACGCTGCGTTTGGTCCAGTGGACCGCATTGGCCAGTTGACGATGCGCAACCTCGATATCGCTGATTCGCGCGCGAAACTCGAGCAATACGCCAGCCAACCGCTCAACCAAGGGCAAATCCTCGTTGAGCACGGTCACTTGCTCGGCACGATCGAGTCAGGCGGCGCCGAACTCATTGCCGATAACGATGCTGCCGAAGGCGACCTCGGCGATGTGCTCCTTGACGAGGCCGCCATGGAGTTGGGCACCGACTAGGTCGACTTAGACCCCCACTGCCTCGCGGGGGGCTGCTCGACGAGCCTGTCGAGCGCGGTCGATTTCGACCAGGCTGGCACCTTCGACGTCAACGTGCAGCAACCGCCGCTGCAACCACATGGGCATCCACCAGGCTCGGTCGCCAAGCAGGTGCATGACTGCTGGCGTCAACACCATGCGCACCAGGAAGGCATCGGCAAAGACACCGACTGCTAGCCCGAAACCGATCGGGCGAGCCATGGTCATCGAGGTGAAGATGAAGCCTCCAAAGACCGAGACCATGATGATTCCGGCCGCAGCCACCACACGGGCGCCGGAGACGAATCCGGTCTTGACCGCCAACCGGGCATCTTGCCCGTGGGCGTAGGCCTCGCGCATGCCCGAGACCAAGAACATCTGGTAGTCCATGGCCAAACCGAACAAGATCCCGATGAGCAGTGTGGGCATGAAACTCATGACCGTGCCGGGGCGGTGCACTCCGAAGATGTCGCCGAGCCAGCCCCACTGGTAGACCGCGACGATGGCACCAAAGCTGGCCAACACCGAGAGCAAGAAGCCCAAGGTCGCAATGACCGGCACCACCAGTGAGCGGAACACGATGGCAAGCAGCACCAGCGACAAACCGATCACTAACCCCAAGTAGAGAGGCAGTGCTCCGGCAAGGCGTTGGGAGATTTCGATGTTGGCGGCCGTCTGGCCAGTCACTCCAATCGATATCCCTTGTTCGGCCATGTGAGCCCGGAATGGGCCACGCAGACTGGCGACTGCTTCGCCCGTGAGGGCCGAGGAGGGTCCTTGCTCGGGCATGACCTGGAAAGCGATCGTCTGGTGGTCAGCGCTGACGCCGATGGGTGTGACGGATGAGATCCCAGGCAAGGACCAGATCTGTCCAGCAATGTCGGCCTTGGCCTCCAAGAGTTCCGCCTTCGGCACTGGTGTCTTGAAGTCAGCTGCGACCAACACCGGTCCGTTGGCACCCGCCCCAAACGCCTTCTCGACCTGCTCATAAGCAGCAAAAGCGGTGGATCCGGCCGGTTCGCTGCCGCCGTCAGGAAGCCCTAGGCGCAGTTGAGAGGCGGGCACGATGGCGATGCCCAAGATAACGATGACAGCCGCGAGCGAGAGCCAGGCGTGATTGGTGACCGTGCTAACCCAGCGCTGTGGCCAGCCTGGAGTTGAGGCCTTCTTGGTTGCTTTAACTTTGGGCACCGCGCGACGGCCAACCAGGGCGAGCAGCGCGGGTGTGAGGGTCAATGAGACCAGGACCATGGTGGCTACTGATCCGGCGGCCAGCAGGCCCATCTGGACCAGGGTGGGGATGCCAGTCACTGTGAGAGCCACCAAGGCAATGATCACGGTGGTGCCTGCCACGCCCACGGCAGTTCCCGCCGTACCCGTGGCCATCGCCAGACTGTGCACGATGTCGTTCTTAGAGACCTGACCAGATTCATCGGTTGCCAAGTCGCTGAGCTGACGACGGTGCCGGTTGACGATGAAGAGGGCGTAGTCGATACCCACGGCCAATCCGAGCATCATGCCCAACACCGGAGCGAGCTGGTGCAGTGACACCCAATGAGTCAGGCTCATGCCGCCTAGCAACGCGACGCCCACCCCGACGAAGGCGGTGGCCAGCGGTAGGCCCGCCAAGATCAACGATCCGAGCATGACCATCAAAGTGATAGCGGCAACAACGAGGCCAAGAACTTCCCCCACGCCACCAGGCTCATTGGAGTGCACGATTTCTTGGCCGTAGTCGACGCTAAGTCCGGCTTTGCTCAGTTGAGCGCCAATGCTTGGGATCTTTGCCAAAGCGGCCGGGTCGAGTTCCTGAGGGGCACGCTCGAACCGGATCTGGGCCAGAGCCGTGCGGTTGTCAGTGGAGACGAACCGAAGGTTGCTGCTGTACGACGTCAGGCTGGCCGCGTCGAGCATCCGTGCACGCGCCTTATCGAGACGAGCTTGCCCGGCGCTGATCTTTCGATCGGCTTTGAGCAACATCGCTTCACCCTCTGCCTGACCGCGTTTGCGGTTGGCCAAGGTCGGGTCGTTGGGGTGGAAGCGTTCGAGGTTGGCTATCTCACGCCGGCCTTGGCCAACGAGCCAGCGCAATTTGCTGACCTGATACTTCGCGTCGTTGAGTTTGGCCTCGCCTCGACGAAGCTGCGCTTGACCATCAGTGACCTTGGCGCGGCCTTCATCAAGCGTGGCTTGGGTCTTGAATGGGTTGACTGTGCCGGTGACGTGGGGTGCCTTCTCCCACGCAGCCAGAGTGTTCGCGACGGCTGTGCGCTGAGCCGCAGTGAACGGGCGCTCGCTGTGGATCACGACTGTGCCAGTGCCACCTGCAACTGCTGGGACCTGTTCTCCAACGTGGTCAAAGACGGCACTGAACTCAGCGCCCGGGATGCGAAACTCGTTGCTGGTCGGCTTCTTCAAGGCGCTATAGGCGCCCGCGACACCTGCCAGAAGCAACAACCAGATCAACACAGTCGCCACTGGTCGGCGCGCAGACAAGCTGCCTAGACGGTAAAGAAGGCGTGCCACGAGAAATCTCCCCAAGGTGTACGACGGATCTACACCTTTGAGGGTACGTCATCCTTCTACGTTTGTAGAAATCACAAAGGTCAAGAAACCCCGCCTTCTACGGAGATTCTTAGCTAGCGAACGCCTGGGCCGCGCAGACCCGCACGGGCAATGACCCGCTGGATCTCCAGGTCGCGCTGATCGGGCCGGGCGACGTACTTAACTTCACGGATGCCCTGCGCCTGAGCGGCCGACTCGAACACGAAATGTCCGTAGCCGAGCAGTCTGCCAATCCACGGTTTAGCGACAGTAATGTCCAAGATCCTGATCAAGGGCATCGTGGCCAGGGTGCGGTTGAAAACTCCCGAAAGCGCAAACACCCGCATGTTGGTGA
>CALMMO010000433.1 GCA_937868455.1 uncultured Marmoricola sp. | reverse complement strand
GAGATCTTCGACTGACTCCATCGCTAGGTACGGGTTGACCGCCGCGGCACCGTAGCCGATCAGGGTGGCGATGTGGTGCACCTCGCGCACGTCGCCAGCCTCGACCACCAATCCCACCTGGGTGCGGGTCTTCTCCCGAACCAAGTGGTGGTGCACGGCTGCGGTCATCAGCAGCGATGGGATGGGGGCCAGGTCTGCCTTCGAGTGGCGATCTGACAACACAATCACCCGAGCACCGTTCGCGATGGCCTGGCTCACTTCGGCACACAGTTCGTCGAGTCGTGCGGCTAGGGCTTGCCCACCACCGCTGACGTCGTACAACCCGCGCACGATGTGGGTGATGAACCCCTTCATGTCACCGTCACGGTTGATGTGACGGATCTTGGCCAGTTCATCGTTGTCGATCACCGGGAACGGCAAGACGATTTGGCGACAGCTGGCCGGTCCAGGCTCCAGCAGGTTGGCCTCCGGACCAATTGAGCCGGACAGACTCGTCACCAACTCCTCGCGGATCGCGTCGAGGGGTGGGTTAGTGACTTGGGCAAACAGCTGAGCGAAGTAGTCGAAGAGCAGCCGAGGACGCTTGGACAGCACCGCAACAGGTGAGTCGGTGCCCATCGAACCGATTGGCTCGTAGCCAGTGTTGGCCATCGGGGTCAAGATGACGCGGAGCTCTTCTTCGGTGTAGCCAAAGATCTGTTGGCGCCGCGTGACCGAAGCATGGGAGTGGATGATGTGCTCGCGGTCATCGATGGTGGGCAACTTGATGAGTCCGGCGTGCAGCCACTCGTCATAGGGGTGCTCGGCGGCGAGTTCGCCCTTGATTTCCTCATCTTCGATGATGCGGTGTTCTTCGGTGTCGACCAAGAACATTCGCCCTGGCTGCAACCGACCTTTACGCACCACCGTGGCCGGGTCGATGTCGAGCACGCCCACTTCAGAAGCGAGTACGACGAGTCCTTCATCGGTGACCCAGTAGCGCGAGGGGCGCAAGCCATTGCGGTCCAGCACGGCACCGATCTGAGCGCCATCGGTGAAGACCACGCACGCGGGTCCGTCCCATGGCTCCATCAAGGTGGAGTGGAACTCATAGAAGGCGCGTCGACTGGGGTCCATGCTCGCGTTGTTTTCCCACGCCTCAGGGATCATCATCAGCACCGAGTGAGGCAGTGAGCGCCCACCCATGTAGAGAAGTTCGAGCACCTCATCAAAGCTGGCCGAGTCGCTGCCACCCGCCGTAACGATGGGATAGAGCCGGCTCAACTCCCCCGGGATGAGATCGGAGTCGAGCAGGGCTTCACGCGCGCGCATCCAGTTTCGGTTGCCCATCACGGTGTTGATCTCGCCGTTGTGCGCGATGTAGCGGAATGGGTGCGAGAGCGGCCAACTCGGGAAGGTGTTGGTGGAGAACCGTGAGTGCACCACCGCGATGGCAGATGCCACCCGCTCGTCGACGAGGTCAGGGAACACCCGGTCGAGTTGGTCTGTGGTCAACATTCCCTTGTAAACCAAGGTGCGACTCGACAGTGACGGGAAAT
>CALMMO010000432.1 GCA_937868455.1 uncultured Marmoricola sp. | reverse complement strand
ACGACCCGTGGGGCTGGGGGCGTTCGCTGGAGTGGGCGACGAGTTCACCTCCGCCGCGTCACAACTTCCACCGTTTGCCACGCATTCGGTCGGAGTCGCCCGCGTTCGACTTGCACCACCCTGAAGTCGCTGCTCTTGAAGCTGGCGAGCACGAAGCGATTGCAGCCGGAAAGGATGCCCACTAGTCATGAAGGTCGAAACTTGGATCTTTGCGATCTGCGCCATCTTCTATGCAGTGGTCTCCCCGGCCTACTGGGTGATCACCGGAGACTGGACCGGCACCACGGCGTTGATCATGACGATGTTCTTGGCGCTCATGGTCACCCTCTACCTGGGTTACCACGCCAAGCACATGGAGCCCCGGCCTGAGGACCGCCTCGACGCTGAGATTGCTGATGGGGCAGGGGAGTTGGGCTTCTTCCCCCCGTACTCCTGGTGGCCGTTGTGGTGCGCGATGTGCCTGGCCACCATGGTCCTGGGCGTGATCTTCGGCTGGTGGCTCTTCATCATCGGTGTCGGCCTGGGCGCGATCGCGCTTTCTGGCTGGATCTTTGAGTACTACCGAGGCGACCACGCCCACTGACATCTGCGGACAAACTGCCCTCAAGTGACCACTTGAGGGCAGTTTCCTATTGGGAGATGTCGTGATTTCTTCAAGGAGTTGCCTAGACTCCAGATGCCAACCCCAACACATTGGAGCGCTATCCCTATGAGTCAGCAACGCTCGCTCGCTGCACTAGCCATTGCCGGGCTGCTAGCGAGCACTGCGGTTGCCGGATGCTCTGTTTCGACGACGTCGAAGCCCTCATCTGATGCGAGCACGTCGCCAACCCCGACTACAAAGGCCGTAGTTGCCCTCAACGTGAAGCCGGGCGAGCAGGGGGTGCCAGTTGATCGTGTTGTCAGTGTGAAGGTCACTGACGGCACCTTGGGCAGTGTCACGATGCGCACACGCAAGGGCACAACTATCCCGGGCACTTTGAGCTCCGACCGATTGTCCTGGCTCGCTGATTCTCGTCTTGAGCCCAACACCGGCTACGTGCTTGCTGCAGTGGCAAGCGATGCGGCGGGCAACGAGGTCACCTCCTCCGCACGCTTCCGTTCGGTCAATCTGGCGCTCGACAAGCAAACCTTCCCCAGCATGTCTCCGCTGGCGGGCCAGCAGGTCGGGGTTGGATTCCCGATCATGGTCCACTTCGACCTACCGGTGCGTCGTCGTGCCGAGTTTGAACGCAACATGATCGTCACCAGCAGTGCGGGTCAAGAGGGTCGCTGGCACTGGATTGATGCCCAGACCGTGCACTACCGCCCACGCCACTATTGGAAGCCCAACCAGAAGGTCACCGTCGACCTGAAGCTTAATTCCGTCAGCGCAGGCAACGGCATCTATGGTCAAAAGGACCGCAAGGTCGTCTTCCGCGTGGGACGCTCGGTCGTGGCTCGAGTCAGCGCAGTCACCCACCAGATGCGCGTTTTCCTGGGTGGCAAATTGGCGCGCACGATCCCGATCACTACAGGGCAGCAGCCGAAGTTCACCACGCGTTCAGGGGTCAAGATCATCATTGAGAAGGTGCGCAGCAAGACGATGAACTCTGAGACTGTCGGCATCGATCCCAACGGCCCCGACGGTTACAACATCGATAACGTCGAGTACGCCCAGCGGTTGACGTTCTCCGGAGAGTTTGTGCACGCGGCGCCGTGGTCTGTGGGTTCTCAAGGCCACGCAAACGTCAGCCACGGATGCACCGGCATGAGCACCTCTAACGCCGCCTGGTTCTACTCAGTGACCCAGCCTGGCGACGTCGTCGAATACACCGGCACTGACCGACCAATGACCCTTACCAACGGCTATGGCGACTGGAATCTCTCCTGGGATGACTGGGTGAAGGGCTCGGCGCTTCCCTAGCCGCGACGGTTTCTCTATGGCCTCTTGGCCGTTCGAAGCTTCCTGCGCCAAGAGTTCGTCTGCGAACAACTCGCCCTCTTGCCTCTCGCCCGCAACTGGTTGACTGGCACCGAGGTTGAGTGGCGCAGTTCTTGAGCTGCGCAGCACGTCGAGTAGCGCAGTGGGGGAGCGGCGCCGTCGCGGCCCCAGAGCGCCCTTCACGGTCTTGGTCCACCGATGAGACCTGCACTGGCTCCGCGCGCGGCTGAGAGCCTTCTGAGCTATCTGAGTGCGGTGCTGGGGAGTGGTCCAGGTCTGCTGGCGCAAGAGAGGTCGATGTGTGCCACTACCAAAAACGTTGATGGCCCCGCCCAATCGGGCGGGGCCATCAACGTGAGGAACTAGTGCTGCCCGGCGTCGTGGCCGATGAGCGTAGCGTCGTCGTGACCGTGGTGATGGGCCTCTTCGAGCTCTTGTGCGGTCGGCTTTTGGACGTTGTTGCCAAACATCTTCTTGGAGAGCTTGCCGCGCCGACGATCAGAGCGAGCCTGCTTGCTGGAGATGCCGTTGGCGTCTTCGCCGTCCGCTGGGACGTACACCTCGTCGCGATCGCGAGCGGTAAGGGTGTAAGCCTCATCGCTGCCCAGCGCTTCGTGACGTTCGCTGTAGGCACCGTCAGCCGAACGCATGATGATGCCGGTCTCGTAGCCGTGCAGCACCTTTTCGTTGTCGTGACGCTGCAACGAGATGCACCAGCGGCGCGTGATGAAGAAGGCGACGACAGGAAGCACGAAGACAGCCACCCGCATGAAGTAGGTGATCCAGTTCAAGTTGAGGTGGAACTGAGTCGCCAAGATGTCGTTGCCGCCAGCTGCCCACAACAGACCGTAGGCAGTCATCAAGGCCACCAGGAACGCAGTGCGGGTCGGAGCGTTACGTGGGCGCTGCAACAGGTGGTGCTCACGCTTGTCGCCGGTGATCCAGGACTCGATGAAGGGGTAAGCCAAGATCGAACCGAAAATGATGAAGGGACCAACTTGGCCCGGCAACATGACGTTGAGGCTCAGGGGGTGACCAAAGATGGTCGGCTCCCAGCCCGGCATGATGCGCAGCAAGCCTTCAGCAATGCCCATGTACCAGTCAGGCTGCGAGCCTGCTGTCACCTCGGCAGGGGTGTAGGGGCCGTACTTCCAGACCGGGTTGATCGAGAGCAGGGCACCCATCAGCGTGGTCACGCCGAACACGATGAAGAAGAAGCCACCGGCCTTGGCGGCGTACACCGGCAACATCGGGTATCCCACGACGTTCTCGTTGGTGCGACCAGGACCAGGCCACTGCGTGTGCTTGTGGAAGACCAGGAGCAGCATGTGAGCTCCGATGAGGCCCAGGATCAGGCCGGGAATCAACAGCACGTGCGCGATGTAGAGCCGCGGGATGATCACGTGGCCGGGGAACTCTCCGCCGAACATGAAGAACGACATATAGGTGCCGACCACGGGTGTGGCTTTCACCAAACCGTCAGCGATCCGCATGCCGGTGCCGGAGAGCAGGTCGTCGGGCAGCGAGTAGCCAGCGAAGCCTTCGAGGATGCCCAGAAGCAGCAGCACACCGCCGATGAGCCAGTTGATTTCGCGCGGCTTGCGGTAAGCACCGGTCAAGAAGACACGCATCAAGTGGATGATCATCGCCGCGATGAACAGCATCGCTGCCCAGTGGTGGATCTGGCGCATGAGCAGCCCAGCGCGCACGTCGAAGGAGATGTCGAGAGTCGAGGCGTATGCCGCAGACATCTCCAGACCGCGCAACTGCGCGTAGGAGCCCTGGTAGGTCACTTCCTCCATCGAAGGCTTGAACCACAGGCTCAAGAAGACACCAGTGAGCAGCAGAACCACGAAGCTCCACATCGCGATCTCGCCGAGCATGAACGACCAGTGGTCGGGGAAGACCTTGCGCAGGTTCTTCTTTGCTAGCCCAGCAAGGCCCACACGCTCGTCAGCCCATTCGGCGACATTGCCAAGACGGTTGGGCTTTGCGGCAGCAGCAGGCTTTTTGCCATTGCTATCGAAAGGCTTGCTCATTTCTCGACACGCTCCCAGTAGCTAGGCCCAACGGGTTCGGTGAAGTCGCTCTGAGCGGCCAGGTAGCCCTCTGAGTCGACGGTGATCGGCAACTGAGGCAGTGCCCGAGCAGCGGGGCCGAAGATAACTCGACCGTTGTCTGCCAAGTCGAAGGTTGACTGGTGGCAGGGGCACAACAGGTGGTGGGTTTGTTGCTCCCACAACGAGATGGGGCAACCGACGTGGGTGCAGATCTTGGAGAAGCACAAGATCCCGTCAACGCCCCAGTCTTCACGACCCTGGGCGGCCTTGATCTCATCTGGCTGCATGCGGACCACAATGATGGCCGCCTTGGCCTTCTCAGCCTGCAAATCCAGAGATGCCGCTTCACCGCTCTCGGGGTTGGTGAAGAAGATCTCGGGCTCACCGTTGATCAGCTGTCCGATTTCGATGTCTTCAGGCTTGATCGGGGTGCCACTGACGTCTTGGACCAGGCGCATGAGCTTCTTTTTGCCCCACACAGTGTGGGCCAAGGTGTCGCCAGGCAGTGGGCCTAGATCGGCCAACGCCACAACTGCGGGCACTCCAAGGAGCCCCAAACCAGCCAGCATCGAGTTGCGCACCAGCGGCCGCCGACCGATGGTCGATTCGGCGATGCCTTGGGTCAATGCGGCGATGGCTTCCTTGCGGTCTTCTTCGGAGGACGCTGCCGGGTGCCGGTATTCGACGATCTCGTGGTCATCCATGAGCTTGCGGGCCAACAAGATGGCGCCAATGCCGATGCCAAGCAAGGCGACGCCAAGGCTGAGCCCGAGGGCGACGTGAGATGCACCGAAGCCCAAAATGAGGTCGGGATTTTCGCCAATGGCAAAGGTGAAGTAGGCCACCGCGAAGAGGATCGAGGCCACTGCCGAGAGTCCAAAGAGCGTTGCGACCTGCCGCTCCGCGCGCTTCTCCTTTGCAGGATCGACGTCGGTGGGACGAGGGAGGTGCGGGCTCAGGCCCGGGTCCGCGATGGGGTCGGCGACGACCTCAACGTTGCCGTGAGGCTCGTGGGCGCTCATGCGTTAGATCCCTTCTTGGTACGTGCGGTGTGTGCGGCGATCCACACTGCAAAGCCCACCAGTGCGCCGAGTCCGACGATCCACACGAAGACACCTTCAGCTACGGGGCCGAGGGCGCCCATCGAGGTGCCGCCGTAACCGGGGGCGCTTTCGGTCGACTTCAGGTAAGCAATGACATCGCGCTTGTCTTGAGGGGTCATCACCCCGTCAGAGAACACTGGCATTTGCTGCGGGCCGGTGAGCATGGCCTCGTAGATGTGCTTCTCGGCGACCCCAGTCAACGCAGGGGCCAATTTGCCACCAGGCAATGCCCCGCCGGAACCAGCAAAGTTGTGGCAGGCAGTGCAGTTGGTGCGGAATAGTTCCCCACCGCGAACGATCTGCTCGTTGGTGGCACCTGCGACCGACCACTCAGCTTCGGTCGGCTCGGCTGGGCCGGGGCCAACAGAGGCAATGAACGCCGCAATCGAGTCAATCTCATCTTGGTTGTAGATGACTGTCTTGCGAGGGGCCTGGACGCCGGGGTTTGCCATGGGCATGCGGCCGGTTTCCATCTGGAAGTGCACGGCCGCAGCGCCTACGCCCACCAGCGACGGGCCGTATTGGCCGCCACCTTGGGTTTGGATGCCCTCAGCGTTCTTGCCGTGGCAAGAAGAGCAGCCGACCAAGAACAGCGCGCGGCCCTTGGCAATCGCGTCGGCGTCGGCGGAGTACTTCGTGGCACTTGCTGGGGTGATCACTGCGACGATCCCGCCAGTCATCAGCAGCGAAGCCATCAGCAAAGCCGGAGCCGCAAGTCGTGAGCGACGAACCTGGGACAACCGGCCCGCCAGCGAATTGAAGAATCGCACGTTGCTTCCTTTTCTTGGCGCTTGGTGTGGTTACTTGAGCAGGTAGATCGTGGCGAACAAGCCAACCCAGATCACGTCGACGAAGTGCCAGTAGTACGACACAACGACGGCGCTAATGGCCTGCTCATGGGTGAATCGGCGGGCCAGGTAGGTGCGGCCCAAGACGAAGAGGAAAGCGATCAAACCGCCGGTGACGTGGATGCCGTGGAAGCCGGTGGCTAGGTAGAACAAAGTGCCGTAGGCGTTAGCCGGAATGGTGAGGCCTTCGTGCACGAGCTTGGCGTACTCAAACGCCTGCCCGGCGATGAAGATCGAGCCCATGAAGTAGGTGAGGATGAACCACTCACGCAAACCCCAGTTGCGTTTCTTCCAGAAGGCGAAAGCCGAGCCAGTGCGACCCACTTGGCCGCGCTCAGCAGCAAACACACCCAACTGACACGTCACCGACGAGAGCACCAAGACAATGGTGTTCGCCGCGGAGAACGGCACGTTGAGCAGTTGCGTCTCTTGCGCAAAGAGTTCCGGGCTCACCGAGCGCACGGTGAAGTACGCCGCGAAGAGAGCCGCAAAGAACATCAGCTCGCTGGACAACCACACGATGGTTCCCACCGCCACCATGGAGGGGCGGTCGTGTTGACCGTGCAGACGGGATGCGGGAATCGAGACAGTAGCCACGGGAGCATTATGACGATAGTTCGGCCCCTCCGCATACCGACCCCCACCAAAACACGCCACAACTTTGCGACTTTTATCTGATTCGTTGCAGAACTGGCCCCATTGCGGCCAATCCGAGACCTCGAACAGGCATGGCTTGGTCGGCGGTAGCATCAGGGCGTGACTTCGACTTCTGCCTCCACACTGACCGTCCTGGTGTACTCCGACGACGTGACGACCCGTGAAAGCGTGATGATGGCCCTGGGTAGCCGTGTTCACCCTGATTTGCCGCAATTGCGCTATGTCGAGGTGGCCACTGAACCTGTCGTAATCCAGCAGATGGACTCAGGTTCGATCGACTTGGCCATCCTTGACGGCGAGGCGACCCCTGCCGGCGGCATCGGCATCGCCAAGCAACTTAAGGACGAGATCCACAATTGTCCTCCCATCGTGGTGCTCACCGGTCGCCCAAATGACATGTGGCTGGCCACGTGGTCTCGCGCTGAAGCGGCAGTCTCGCATCCGCTGGACCCGATCCAGTTGGCCGAAACCGTGACCCGATTGTTGCGTTCAAGCGAACTTGCCACGGGCTGAAATGTCGACGTTTTCGTGGGCCGAGATCATCACGGCCCTGATTAAGCGAGTTGACCTCACCCTTGACCAGTCCACCTGGGCAATGAATGAGATTCTCAGCGGCGAAGCCAGTCCCTCTCAGATTGCTGGATTTGCGGTGGCTTTGCGTGCCAAGGGCGAATCAGTGGCTGAAGTCGAGGGGCTCGTCGCTGCGATGTACGAACACGCTGTGCCCTGCACGGTGCCCGGTCGCGTACTCGATGTGGTTGGCACCGGGGGTGATCGATCGTTCTCGGTCAACATCTCCACCATGGCTGCGTTGGTCGCTGCTGGTGCAGGTGCGGTGGTGGTCAAGCACGGCAACCGCTCGGCATCCTCACAAGCCGGCACCGCAGACGTTCTTGAACAACTTGGCGTGCGCCTCGACCTCGCCCCTGCGATGGTTCCTCAAATCGCGCAGCAGGCAGGCATCACCTTCTGCTTCGCCCCGGCATTTCACCCAGCGTTGCGGCACGCCGCTGTGCCTCGACGCGAGCTAGGGGTGGGGACAACCTTCAACATCTTGGGTCCGCTGGCTAACCCAGCCCGTCCTCAGGCTCAATTGATCGGGTGTGCTGATCGCTCTGTGGCGCCGATCATGGCCGGGGTGTTCGCACAACGTGGCCAAGATGCGTGGGTCGTCTCTGGCGATGACGGACTCGATGAGATCACAACCACGACCACCACGTCAGTGTGGGCAGTCTCAGGCGGTGCCGTAGCCGAGCATTCGATTGACCCCGCCCAGTTCGGCATTACCAGTGCCACCGCTCAAGACCTGCGTGGCGGCGATGCAGCCCACAACGCAGGGGTCATCACCGAACTCTTGGCTGGCAAGCCTGGACCGGTGCGCGACGCCGTCGTACTTAACGCTGGGGCCGCATTGGCGGTGTACGACGCCACCGCCGCAACGTTCAGCGAACGCCTCAGTGCTGGGATCGCGAAGGCGAACGACGCACTCGATTCGGGTGCTGCCAAGGCAAGCTTGGACCGCTGGGTGTCAGCGATGGGTGAGTTGCCGACTAACTGATTGGCGTGAGTTCGAGTTCGAAGTGGTCCCCGACACGCGTAAACCCAATCCGGTCGTAGTACGGCGCCACCATGGCCGGTGATGTGCTCACCTTTGTAAAGCCGTGCTCGAGGAGCATCTTGCTCTGCCGCCACACGAACCTGCCAGGTGCGAAGTCGCGATAGCGCGGGTTCACCCAATCAAGTTCCACGTGCGCCGTAGTACCCATCGGTCGCACGAGCACCACCCCGACGGTCTCATCGCCTAGCTGAAGCAAGAAAGCCAGCCGATTCGCAGTGTCAGCCGGATCGAGGTCGGGCTGGAACCGCTGGATGTCGGATGAATGAGTGCTCAGCACGTGCTGCAGGTAGCGGTCATCAGGTTGGACCTGCAAGATCTCGAAGGCAGATTCGTCTCGCTGTTGGGCTAAGAGCGATTTGAGTTGCCACAGGTTGATCAAGACCAGAGCCAGGTTCATCGCCACCATCGGCCAGATGGACAAGAACGCGTTGAAGGCGGTGAGAACCGCGCTGGCGGCCAGGTTGAGTAGTCGCAGACGCAGTAGGCGGGTTTGCAGCACGGACCAAATCAGGAGCGCTGACCCGAACCACCCCAGGGCGCTGAGCCAGTTTTCGCTGACCCAGTCGGTCAGTGACGACATGACTTACTCCAGACCGAGAGAGAAGGCCGCATCAAGGTCGTGGCGCGAGTAGGCACGGAACGCGATATGAGTCTCGGTCTCCAGCACCCCGGGGATCTTGTTGAGGCGCTCGGCGACCACGCTGGCAATGTCGTCGTGGGTGCGCACGCGAACCAAAGTGATCAGGTCGATCTGGCCGGTGACCGAATAGACCTCGCTCACCCCCTCTAGCCCGGCAATGGCCGTAGCAACTTCAGGGATGCGGGCAACGTCGGCTTTAACGAACACGATGGCGGTGATCATGAACCCAACCTAAGGGGCGCGGACCGTTCTCGCCACGTGCTGAGAGAAGAACCCTGGGTCAGCCGCACACGATCGTGGGTGCTGCGACCACAAAGTCGTCGGACTTGCCGTCGTTGCCCGGGAAGCTCACTCTCATTTGGTAGGTGATGTAACTGGTCACCAGTGGGGTGTAGCTAAAGGTGAAGGTGCCCGTGTGATAGCCAGCATCCCCGGTCGAGATGGAGTTCTTGGTGGCGAGTACGTTGCCGTCGACCGAAATCTCCAAGACGGCGCGCTTACTGGAGATGCCGCCGACTCCGTTGTAGCTGTTGCTGTCGTTCCAGATGTAGTCGACCGTGAAGGTGAGCTTGACGGCCTTCTCTGCGCAGAAGCTGGTGGACGCTTGCACGTAGGCGCCAGGACCTGTCGGGTCCGCCTGTGCTTGAAAGGCTTGAGTGCCGTTGACAATCGAGGTGCCGTTGTTGTCCATGTGCGTTGCGACGATGCCGCTGGTGCCACCTTCGGTGCTGTTGACGCCGGTGAAGGTCCAGCCTGCTCGAACAATGGTGGTGTTGTCGACGTACTTAATGAGGTCGGGGGCGTCAGGATAGGCGGTGGTTGGCGCAACTGGCACGGTCGGGAAAGCCAGGCTTGGGCAGCCCGGTGCGCAACTGACCGCGAAACCGGGTGCGGCGACTGCGTGCTCAATCACCGGGAGCGCCCACACCACTCCTGCGGTTACGGTACGGCGGTTCACCATCACAGATTTCGACATGCACATCTCCCTGATAGGCCAGTTGGCTAACGAAAAAAGGAGAGGTGTCGACCACGCGCCGGGCATGCGGGCGCACCAAGCAGCGCACCTGCAACAGGCGAAGCGATGGGTTCCCCCCCAATCGTGGTGAGGGTAACCCGGGCTAATGGATGAGGTAAATACCTGAATCTGTGGCAGGTGTCACGCACTTACCAGACCGAACGTCTGGTAAGTGCATCCTCCGGTTGCGATCAGCCGCAGACGATCTTGGGTGCCGCGACGATGAAGTCATCTGACATACCGTCGTTGCCCGGCCAACTTACCTTCATGGAGTAGGTGACATTTGCCGTCGAGGTGGGGGTGTAGCTAAAGGTGAAAGTGCCGGTGTGGTCGCCGGTTCCCACGCCGCTCCACTGGTCGTAGGTAGTGTCCTTGGTGGCCAAAAGGTTCCCATTGACAAAGATTTCCAGGATGGCTCGCTTGCTAGAGCCGTTGTAGCTGTTGTTGTCGTTCCAGATGTAGTCAACGGTGAAGGTCATCTTGACCCCGATAATCGAGCACATCGTTGTGGATGCCTGCACATAGGCGCCAGCGCCAGTTGGGTCGGCCTGAGCTTGGAATGCCTGTTTGCCATCGACGATAGTGGTGCCGTTGCTGGCGAAGTGTTTGGCGATGATGCCGCTGGTGCCGCCTGCATTGGTGTTGCTGCCGGTGTAGGTCCAGCCGCCACGCGTGATCGTGGTGTTCGCGACGTACTTAATCAAGTCGGGTGCGTCGGGGTAGGTAGTCGTGGGAGTGGATGGCACCGTTGGGAAGTTCACATTCGGGCACACGCCGCCACAGCTGACTGCAAACGCGGGCGCCGAGGTTGTCATCGCTACGACTGGCAGCGACCAGGCCGCTCCGGCTGCGAGCGTACGGCGGCTCATCACAGAGTTCGGTCGGGGCGTGCTCATTGCTTCTCCTCGTCGGCCAGGCAGTCAAGTGGCGAGTGGAAGAGGCATAACTCATCGACCGGCAAGTCAGGATCAAGTAAAAAGATCTGACTAGCCGGTGCAGGTGATGGGTTCCCCCCCAATCTCTATGAGGATATGTCGAGCTAAGAATCGAGTCAATTAGTCCGATTTGTGCTTTACGTCACTATTCAACGTGTGCCTGTGGGGGGACGGTGGCGGGGTTTCTCAAACACTCGATCGCCCCGGCTGCGGCGATGCGAATGGCGGAGTTGATCGGGTAACTCCACTCGCCCTCAACATGAACCACGCGGGTGCCGGGCGTCTCGAGCCAGGTCAAGATGCGCTCGGTCTCTTCAGCACTCGCTGCTGGTGCCGAGCTTGAGATCACGGTCTCGGCACTTGCCCGCAACGAAGCCACGTAGGTCTGGGCCTCGGCACCTGGAGGGATGACTCCTGCGGCAGACAATCGGCCGCGACGCACGACGTGAACAACCCAGCCGATGCCGGGTTCGCGACGGGCTGCCACTAACTCGGCACATGTGACCACTCCCGCGAGCCGTTGGGTTCGGCTGGCGGCAGTGACGAACAGGGAAGCCCGGTCTCGCTGCCGAGTGGCCTCCTCGAAGCGTTGTTGGGCGGCAAGCCGGTCGAGTCGGGCCCGGGCAGTGTCGAGCACCACGCTCGGGGAACCGATGAACGCCTGCCGGGCCCCTCGGACTGCTTCGGCGTAGGCCACCGAACTGGCCGATCCATCACAAGGGGATAGGCATTGACTCAACTCGGCCAGGACGCACGGTGTTGCCTTGGGCTGCTGGGGCAGTCGTTGGGTGCATTGGCGCAAGAGGAAGGTCTCGTGCAGTGCTCGAGCAACGACCTCGGCAGCCCTGCGTGACCGGAACGGCCCCAGGTAGTCACCGCCGTCTTCGCGCACGGCGTTGACCAAGGACAGCCGTGGCCAGGGTTCGTTGGTGAGCTTGAGCCAACGCGCTTTCTCTGGGTATTTACTGCGCTTGTTGTAGGGCGGTTTGTGGGCCGCGATCAGGCGCAGTTCGCGCACACTCGCCTCAAGGGCTGAGGCGCACACGATGCCCTCAACGCTGTGGGCCACCGCGATCATCTCGCCTATGCGGCTGCGTGTTTCTGACTTGGTGAAATAGGAGCGCACCCGGGTGCGCAGATCCTTCGACGTACCGACGTATAAGACGCGATCACTCGCGTCTTTGAAAAGGTAGACGCCCGGGGCGTTGGGCAGGTGCGCGGCTAGGTGCCGTTTGCGTCGTTGCGCGGGCGCGACCTTGGCGGTGATGTCGCTGAGGTCCTCGAGGGTGTGCACCCCAAGGTTGCCGAGCCTGGCAAACAACCCATGAAGTACGTCGACTGTGGCCCTCGCATCAGAGAGCGCTCGGTGGTTTGGCACGGTAGTCGCATTGAACAAGCGCGCCAGCGAACTGAGTTTGCAGTTGGGTGTCTCGTCTCGGGTCACCACGCGCCTGGCCAACCGTGCGGTGTCGACGACCTCAAATCGCGGCCAGACTAGATCGAGTTGGCCGGCGAAGTGGCGCAAGAACCCGACATCAAAGGGTGCATTGTGAGCGACCAGCACGCTGCCCCGAGCGAACTCCAAGAACGAAGGAAGAGCCAAATCGATTGTTGGCGCCTGGGCAACCATGGAGTCGGAGATGCCCGTCAGCACCGCGATGAAGGAGGGGATTGATGCTCGCGGGTTGACCAACGTCTGGAACTCGCCCAGAACCTCGCCCCCTCGCACTTTGACGGCCCCGATCTCGGTGATCATCGATCCGGCTTGCGCTGACCCGCCAGTGGTCTCGAGGTCAACGACGCAAAACGTCACCTCACGCAACGGGCGCCCAACCTCGTCGAGGCTCATTTGAGTCGACCAGCGTGATCGCTCCAGGGTCGGGGTGGGGTTGCTCATGAACTCAGAAGCTAGGTGTGGCCACCCCCAAGAATCTGTGCAGCTGCAGCCCGCCAGCGCAGCGTGGACACGGCCGTGCGGAAATGGGGGGTGGTCCCTGTCAGGGTCAGATCATCACTAGCTGAGGAGGGATCGTGAGCTTACGTATCGACTGCGACTCATGTGTCATGCGCGACCTGGCCTGCCATGACTGCATGGTCACGGTGCTGTTGGGCCCCATTTCGCCTGCGCACCATGTGGATTTAGACCAAGACTCGTTCGATGCCCTGGCGGTGTTAGCTCAATCTGGCATGGTTCCGCCGCTGCGGTTGGTGCAGGCCCTGCCGGGACCTGTCGTCGAGTCGGCCTGATGCGGCTGTGACAGATGTGGCCAGATTGATAAAAAGAGTTCCACGTGACAGATGGGGCCGATGAGTCGTGGCCTACGAGGCGTGGTTTGTTCTCACCGCGTGCCTCAACTAGCCTGCATAAGGTTGTCTGGAAGCTGCGTGCCAGTTAGGGCGCGCTCGGACACAACGTTGTCTTTACTCACGCTGCGATACGAGTCGTGAGTTAGGTCGACGTCGAAGAGAAAGAGAACATCAGGGCGTGAAGCACTCCCCGAAGTTCGCAATTGCTCTTGCGGTAGCTGCGACATCCGTCATAGTCCACTCTGCCGGTCCGGCTAATGCGGACCCAGATCTCGACAAGGCGCGCAAGCTCGTCGACTCTCTCTACGCTCAGGCTGAGCAGGCCTCCGAGCGCCTCAACGAAGCGCGAGTACAACTGAAGGCGTCTCGCGTGCAACTGAAGGCACTCCAAGCTGATGTTCGCACCCAACAGAAGTCCGTGGACGCGTTGGGCGCCCAGGTCAAATCGATGGTGGTTGAGCAATACCAAGGTGGGTCGCTCTCGACCGCAACCCAACTGGTGTTCTCTGATAACCCCGACACCTTCTTGTCTAACCTCAACGCCGTTTCGGCCTATGACGCCCAACGCACGCAACTCATGGCGCAGTACGCCACCGTGCTTGATGAGTTGAGGATTCGTCAGGCGGCGGCTGATCAAGAAGTGGCATCGAGTGATGCCCTTCATGCCGAGTTGACCAAGCAGAAGGCGCTGCTCGACGCGCAGTCAGCGGCGGCTAAGGCTGAGGTCAACCGCCTCGAGGGCGCGCAACTGGATGCGCTGATGTCGGGAGACCTCGAAGTCCCTGCTGATATCCCGGCAAGCGGGCGGGCCAAAATTGCGGTTCGCTACGCACTTGCCCAGGTCGGTGACAACTACGTCTGGGGCGCGGCTGGTCCCAACTCTTTTGACTGCTCGGGCCTCATGATGGCTGCCTGGGGTGCGGCGGGGGTGTCGTTGCCACACTCATCGAGCGCCCAGCAAGGGTCAGGTCCTCGAGTTTCTGAGGCAAACCTGCAACCGGGCGACCTGGTGTTTTACTACAGCCCAGTGCATCACGTCGGCATGTACATCGGGGGCGGCCGCATCGTGCACGCTGCCAACCCAGGTGAAGGCGTTCGCATCGATCCGCTGCACCGAATGCCGTACGTCGGAGCAGTTCGACCCGGCTAGACACCAACGCCCATGCCTGTGGCGACGGAGCCCGAGATCGGTACTAGCGTCAAAACGTCCCTGACGCTGATTGTGATTGGTGGGGTCGCTGTTGGTGCCGTCGCGGCGTTCGTCGTTCCATGGCAGTGGCTGCCTGATGCCCACCTTTGGCACGGCGCCACGGCTCCGTGGATTTCAACTTCACGACGCAGCGATATGGAGGCGTTTGCTCAGGTACGGCGTTACCTCGGCTGGACCAATTACGCACTCGTCCTGATCCTGTTGGGGTGGTGCGCGCTCACCCGTGCTGGGTCGAGGCTGATGTCCTGGCTGATGTCATGGCTGCCTGGTCCCTGGCCATTGCGCACGGCGCTGGGGGCGGCGAGCATCACCTTGGCAACCACGATCATGACGTTGCCGATTGCGTGGTGGCAGCACGCACGCGCGCTGCAAGTTGGGTTGAGCACCCAGTCGGCCACAGAGTGGTTTCGCGATTTGGCGCTCTCGTGGCTCGTTGATGCAGGGACAACTGCCGTGGTCCTCGTACTGGTAGTGGGGTTCGCCCGGCGCTGGCCCCAGCGCTGGCCGTTGCCATTAGCAGCGGCTGTGGCGGCGGCCACTCTTGCCTTGTCGATGGCCTACCCGCTGCTGATCGAGCCGCTGTTCAACCGTTTCACGCCTCTGCCTCAGGGTGCGCTGCGTTCGGCCATCACCGAGTTAGCCGAACGCCAAGGTGTTCGGATTCGTGAAGTCTTAGTGGCCGACGCTTCTCGACGTACGACGGCGCTCAACGCGTACGTCTCCGGAATTGGGAGCACCCGACGTGTCGTGCTCTACGACACCTTGGTCAAGGACCTGCCACCAGATCAGGCCGAGGTTGTGGTGGCCCATGAGTTGGCTCATGCCCGCAACCACGATGTTGCATGGGGCACCGCACTTGGCGCGGTTGGTTCCATCGCTGGCGTCGGCCTGTTAGGACTGCTGCTTTCGAGGCGATGGCTGCTCGCACGAAGCTGTGCGCACGGGTCGGGTGACCCTCGGGTCGTGCCACTGGTGATCTTCTTGATTTCAGCAGGCAGCCTCGCGGTGAGTCCGGCCCAGAATCTGGTGAGTCGGGCCATGGAGACGAGAGCAGACGTGGAGTCGCTCCAGGCAACCTCGGATTTCGAGGGGTTTCGCCGCATGCAGGCCACGCTGTGCGACAAGTCATGGTGTGACCCGGCGCCGCCCGCGCTCGCCCAGTTCTGGTTCGGATCTCACCCCACAACCCAAGAGCGCATCGGTTTGGCCAACGACCTTGAAGGCGAGTGATGGCGTTCTAGTGGTAGAGCGACTCGATGTCCTCATGCATTTCGCGCATGACAACGTTGCGTTTGAGTTTGAGACTCGGCGTGAGTTGACCGCCGGCTTCGCTCCACTCATTGGGAACAATCACAAACTTGCGGATTGATTCAGCTTTCGACACAGCGAGGTTCGCCTGATCGACGGCGGCTTGGACTTCAGCACGCACATTGGCGTCATCGATGAGGGCCGCGATGCCGTGTGAGGCCAGAAGATCGGCCTTGCCGTTGCGTTCGGCCCAGGCTTGAAGGGGTTCGGGGTCGAGGGTGACCAGTGCGCCGATGAACGGCTGTCCGTCTCCGACCACGAGGCATTGATCGATGAGGTAGTGCGCACGCAGACGATCTTCAAGCACCGCCGGAGCCACATTCTTACCCCCGGCCGTCACCAGAATCTCCTTCTTGCGTCCGGTAATGCGCACGAAGCCTTCATGATCGATTTCACCGATGTCTCCGGTGTGGAACCACCCTTGATCATCGATGGCCTCAGCGGTCGCTGAAGGGTTATCCCAGTAACCCGTAAAGACTTGACCTCCCCGGAAAAGCAGTTCGCCGTCATCGGCGACCCGCACCGTCACGCCGGGCATCGGACGCCCCACAGTGCCAATTTTTTGAGCGGTGGAGGTGTTCACCGTGACGGCTGCGGTTGTCTCGGTCAGCCCGTAGCCCTCAAACACGCTGACCCCGATGCCTCGGTAGAAGTGGC
>CALMMO010000431.1 GCA_937868455.1 uncultured Marmoricola sp. | reverse complement strand
GAGACCACGACCTACTCCTACGAGACGCTGGTCACCCGGTTCCGCGAGATGGCCTTCCTCAACAAGGGCCTGAAGATCACGATCATCGACGAGCGCACCCGCGAGGTCGAGGAGGGCGCGGACGCCGAGGACCAGGCCGACGACGCGGCCGCGCGCGAACAGACCTTCCAGTTCGCCGACGGCCTCATCGACTACGTGAAGTACCTCACCGGCAACAAGGAGACGATCCACCCGACGGTGATCGCCATCGACGCCAACGCCGAAGAGCAGAAGATGAGCCTCGAGGTGGCGATGCAGTGGAACGTCTCGTTCAACGAGAGCGTCCACACCTTCGCCAACACGATCAACACCCACGAGGGCGGCACCCACGAGGAGGGCTTCCGGGCTTCGTTGACTTCGCTGGTCAATAGCTGGGGCGAAGAGTGGGGCCTGATCAAGAAGCGCGAAGACCGGGTTTCCGGTGATGACATTCGCGAAGGTCTCACCGCGATCATCTCGATCAAGCTCGGCGAACCTCAGTTTGAGGGTCAGACCAAGACCAAACTCGGCAACACCGAAGCCAAGGGTTTCGTGCAGCGAGTCGTCAATGACCAACTCGGTGACTGGTTGGAGAAAAACCCTGCCGAGGGCAAAGAGATCATTCGCAAAGCCCAGGCTGCCGCGCACGCGCGCATGGCTGCTCGCAAGGCTCGCGACTTGGCTCGCTCACGCAAGGGTTTGCTTGGTGGGGGCGGTTTGCCGGGCAAGTTGTCTGACTGCCAGTCGACCAACCCCGCCGAGTGTGAGGTCTTCATCGTCGAGGGTGACTCGGCCGGTGGCTCGGCTCGTCAGGGTCGCGACCCGCGCATCCAGGCGATCTTGCCGATCCGCGGAAAGATCCTCAACGTTGAGAAGGCCCGCCTCGACAAGGTGTTGGCCAACACCGAAGTGCAGGCGATCATCTCCGCGCTGGGAGCCGGCGTCCACGAGGAGTTCGACGCCGACAAACTGCGCTATCACAAGGTTGTGTTGATGGCCGACGCTGATGTCGACGGTCACCACATCAACACCTTGCTGCTGACGCTGCTGTTCCGGTTCATGCGCCCGCTCATCGAGCAAGGTTTCGTCTACATGGCGCAGCCTCCGCTCTACCGGTTGCGCTGGAACAAGCCGGCTGAGCACGAGTTCGTGTTTTCTGACACTGAGCGCGACGCCTTGATGAAGCACGGCCTTGAGAACGGCAAGAAGTTGCCCAAGGAAATGCCGGTGCAGCGCTACAAGGGTCTGGGCGAGATGAACGCTGATGAGTTGTGGGAAACCACGATGGACCCCGAGGTCCGCTTGATGCGTCAAGTCACCCTTGAAGACGCCGCTGCGGCTGATGAGATCTTCTCGATTTTGATGGGTGAAGACGTCGAACAGCGGCGGTCGTTCATTCAGCGAAACGCCAGGGATGTTCGCTTTCTCGATATTTAGCGCCTTGCAAGTACCGAGATTCACAGCAGCAGGCTGAACCACCAACCAAATTTTGTAGCAACCA
>CALMMO010000430.1 GCA_937868455.1 uncultured Marmoricola sp. | reverse complement strand
GACGCTCAGGCCTACCGCCAGCCACAGCCGGTGGGTTGTTAAGAACGCGATAGTGAAACTGATCGTGGGAACAGCGGCCTCGAGCATGCCTCGCACGCCACCGAGCGCCTTGGCGAGTTGGTGGCGCACCACTTCCTCGACAGTTGCATCCGGGCTCACGGGCGCAACTCATAGCGAGGGTTAAACATCACTCGCATGCGCTGTTGGCGACCGATCCGACCTCGGACCTTGATCCATCGACCCGGTGACACACCGGTGATCCGGCGTCGCCCTAGCCAGATCAGCGTCAACACACCCGACCCGTCGTACAACTCCGCCTCTAGGGCGGGCGCACCACCACGAGGGCGAAGGGTCACTGTGCGCACAGTGCCTTGCACGGTCACTGGCTCGCGATCGGGAGAGTCAGCAATCGAGGTGATGCCTTGCTCTTGGTTGGTACGACGCAATTCGTGCGCCTCGTCGCGCTCGTGGTTAGCCCAGCGTCTTAACCCTCGACGGATCACAGATTGGCGCGCCATCGGGCTACTCCGATCCTGTTGGCAGGTGCAATGGAATGGGTTCGCCCTGGATCATCGCCCCTGGCCCGCGGCGTACGACGACGCTACGAAACATGGCGCGCAACTCCGCTGCAGCACCCGGGTCAACCGCCGCTCGGCCGTGCAACGTGCCAACCAGCAGCCAGCGTGGGCCCTCAAAACCAATGAACCGCAAAGACGACTGCACCGTTTGACCGTCAGGACCCTTCATCGGGACCTCGCAGCTGAGCTCATCACCGAGTTCACCCTCGGCAGCTTCAACCTTGCCACCGGCGTTGCCGACCTCATGAGTCAACGCGATGCGTCGCTCGACCCACGATGAGGAGTTTCGTCCTCGTGCGACAGCGGCGACCTCAAGACCGCTATCTGGGCCCATCACCAACAAGCCGTTGATGTGTCCGCTTTCTTCATCAGCTTGCACGTGGACTTCGAAACCATCAGGCGGGGCAGGGAGCAAAATGCCGCCAAGATCGAGCGTGGAGTAGCCCAATTCACTGCCGTCTTCGAGACCTAGCTCATCGAAATCAAAAGGCCCTTGACCGGGCTGGGGTGCGCTGGCCTGCTCGGCAACTTGTGCAGGGGCGGTGTCTTTGCGACGACGTCTCACGACTGTTTTGATCCTTGCGACTCGAGATTGGTCTGGCCCAGTGCGGCGTGACCACCAGTGGAACCGTATCCCCCCGAGCCACGAGTTGTTTCGGGCAAGGCTTGGACTTCAATGAAGTTGGCGTGCACAAAGCGCTGGATCACCAACTGAGCAATCCGATCCCCGCGCGCGATATGGATGGGTTCGACCGGGTCAGTGTTGACCAAGAGCACCTTGATCTCCCCGCGATATCCCGCATCAATCGTGCCCGGAGAGTTCACGATGGATAGTCCATGCCGCAGGGCCAGGCCAGAGCGCGGATGGACAAAAGCCGCAAGCCCCTCGGGCAGCGCCAACGCAATGCCTGTTGGCATCAAACCGCGTTCGTGAGGGGGTAGGAGCAGGTCTTGGGCAGCAAACAGGTCTAAACCCGCATCACCCTTGTGTGCATAGCTAGGCAGGGGTAGTCCCGGGTCGAGTCGGAGAATCTCAATGGCTTCTTCGTCGATCACTCTGAGGACGATAGCGGGGCAAGCTGCTGGGGGCACCTGCGACAAGCGCGCACAGATAAGGCATCGTTGACCTCGTGAAAGCCCACTACACAGAGCGTCTCTACGTGCCGCTGCGCTGGTGGGTGCAAGCCACGATGCTCGTCGCCTCGGGCTGGTTGGCCTTCTTGGTTGCCACCCCTGGGTGGGTCACGTTGTTGGCAACCGCTCTCATGGCCGCACTGACCCTGGCACTGCTTCTTTGGATTGGGTCGGCACGCGTCGAAGTCACTGACACGCACTTTCGGGCCGGCGCCGCCCAAGTCCCCTTGGAGTTCGTCGGTGAAGCGGTGGCCCTGGATCGAGAATCAACCCGCCGAGCCCTCGGTGTCGACGCCGTTGCCACCGCATGGTTGGTAACCCGTCCCTACCTGAGCACCTCGGTCAAGGTCGAGATCACCGATCCCGACGACCCCACGCCGTACTGGCTGGTCTCGACGCGACACAGCCAGGCATTGGCAACGGCGCTGAGCAACGCATCTGCCTAGAATCACTTTCTCGACTCATCGGAGGTCTCGTGGCGAAAAAGACTAAGCAACCCTCATCCAAGGTCTGGTCGATGTTGTCGGTCGGCTCGGCCATGCTCGCGGCCACCGTGGTCAAGCAACTGCTCGACGGGCTGTGGCGGCTAGCCACCGGCAAGAAGCCCCCTCAAGACCTCGCTGACCCCGAGGTGAGCGGTCGTGAGGCATTCGCCTGGGCCATCGTCAGCGCGGCTGCGATCGCAGCGGCCAGGATGTTCGCCAACCGCAAAGCTGCGCAGTACTACACCAAGTCCACCGGCAAAGTCCCTCCCGGAGTGGGCGATAGTTCGAAGAGCAAGGCCTCCACTAGCGCTTAAATGCCTGGCCCCCTGACGCGGATGCGTGTCACAGTGCCCCCGTGTCCTTCCTGCGACGGCTCGCCCAACTGATTCCCGATCTGGCTCCCTTACGAGAGTCACGCGACTTTCGGATCTTGTGGTGGGCAGG
>CALMMO010000429.1 GCA_937868455.1 uncultured Marmoricola sp. | reverse complement strand
TTCCACGCCGAATCGATCCTGACCGAAAACGGATTTGCCCTGATCAGGGGCCTGCTGCTCGACCTGCTGGGCTAGGTGCCCACCACGGTCATCTGCTGGGTGGCTCGGGTGTAGACGACGTACAACGTCGCCTTGCCGGTGGGCGATTCGGCCTCGATCTCGCGCGGTTCGACCACCACGATGCCGTCGAACTCCAGACCCTTCGTGTCCAACCCAGTGAGTACGGCGACGCGCGCAGAGGCGCCACCTTGAAGGTCCTGGGCGATCTCGGGGACGCCAGCGAGCCACTGCTGCACCTGGGTTTGGCGAGCGGCACTCGCCACCACCCCGACCGTGCCCTCGACTTGAGCGGCCATCGCCGTCACGGCAGCGACCACCGAGCCCTCGAGATCGGAGGTGCTGATCACAGACGGCTTCACTCCGGTGCGGCGAACCGCTTCAGGCAAGTCAGCGTTGAGTCCAGCGCGGTCGGCGTAGTCAGCAGCGAAGTCATAGATCTCTGCAGAGTTGCGGTAGTTCTTCGACAGGTGGAACTCATGCACCGGCTTGTCACCCAGTGCCGCGGCCCTCGCAGCGGTCGATTCACTAGGGACCGGCCACGAAGATTGCGCCGGGTCGCCCACGATGGTCCAGGTGGCCAACCGACCGCGACGACCGACCATGCGCCACTGCATCGGGGTCAGGTCTTGGGCCTCATCGATCAGCACGTGGGCATAACCGTCGTCCTCGATGCGGTTGGTCGGTGGCTGCCAGCCCCGAGGCCCAGCCCACTCCTTCTCGGTGGCCAGCACGATCTCCGACATGGTCGCGTCGATGCCAAACAGAGGATCTTCATCAGGGTCGTGCGCGATCGGTGGGTCACCGAGCAAGTAACGCAACTCGTCGATCAGTGGAATGTCATCGACCGACAGGTCCTCACGCCACGACTTCGACATCACAGCAGCCGCCTCGCGCGAGATGACGCCTTCGCTCACCTGGGCCAACAAGTCGGGATCGCGCAGCCAGCCCAGCACGGCCGCGGCATCAACGACGGGCCACCAGGCCGCAGCGAAATCGGTGAAACGATCGTCATCGCGCATCGTTTCGGCGAAGTCTTCTTTGGTGCGTTCGCGGGCTCGCTCACCGCGCACCTGGCGCCACATGTGGTCGATCAAAGTCGAGGCGACACGGGTCGTGGTGCGGTTGCGCGGACCGGCAGAGAGCAGTTGACGGCGGATTGCGCCGAGTTCGCGGTTGCCCAACGTGACCACGTCATCTCGGTAAAACACCCGAAACTCTCGGGGCGCACCGGGCACTGCTTGACGAGCCAACCGCCGCATCAACTCAGCCATCGCGATGGAGCCTTTGACCTCAGCGGCCGCAGGGTCATCGCGGCGAGAGGCCTTCAGTCCGTCGACGACTTCGCCCAACGCGCGCAGGGCTACTGCTGTCTCACCCAACGATGGGAGCACCCGCTCGATGTACTTCATGAACACGCCGCTGGGTCCCACCACGAGCACCCCGCCGGTTTCGTAGCGCCGCCGGTCGGCGTACAACAAGAACGCGGCGCGGTGAAGCGCCACGACGGTCTTGCCAGTGCCGGGGCCACCCGAGATGGACACCACACCCTTAGATGGGGCCCGGATCGCGCGGTCTTGCTCGGCTTGAATCGTGGCCACGATGGAGTGCATTGAGCGGTCGCGAGCTCGGGAGAGTTGGGCCATCAGCGCGCCCTCACCGACGATTGGCAGATCGGTCTCGATCTCGCTATCGAGCAGGTCGTCTTCGACCCCGATCACAGTCTCACCGCGTGAGCGCAAAATGCGCCGGCGTACGACGCCTTGTGGGTCTGAGTGCGTGGCTTGATAGAACACCGCAGCCGCCGGAGCGCGCCAGTCGATGAGCATCACGTCGTGGTTGTCATCGCGCAAACCAATGCGCCCGATATAACGCGGGTCAGTGGAGACCTCTTCGCGAAGGTCGAGTCGGCCAAACACCAAGCCTTCGTGGGCCGCGTCTAGAGTCGCGAGTCGTTTGGCGGCTTGGAACACCATCGCATCGCGTTCGACCAGGCCGCCCTCGTGCCCAAGCCGACCGCGGGAGTGCCCCTCGGTCGCCAGCGCCTTCGCTGAGGCCGCCGAGCGCTGCAACTGTGAATAAACCGAGTCGACAAATGCCTGCTCACCCGCAACTTCGCGGCTGGCGATATCACCATCACCGGCGACTTCGCGCGGGGCAGAGTCAACGTCGTGAGTCACGTGCGATCTTTCGGTCAAAACTAGGAGCGGGCAAGTTCTTTAGCGTACCTGTGCGGGCACACCCTCGTGACTACAGGTCACACGCAGTTGCGGGTGCCGCCGTCGTACGACTTGCCATCGAGCCCGAGGAATGAGTAGTGAAGTTCCCAGCGCCGAGGCTGAGCCGCAGCACGCCGTAGTGGTTGGTCAGGACGTACGCCGAACCAGCGCGCCGAGTGCCCAAAGGCCTCAGTTCCTGTCCACCAGTGCCGATCACGAATGACGGGATGCCGTCGGCCTTTGCGTGATTGTCACCATCGCGCCGCTTGAAGCGCTCGTAGTCGTGATCGTGGCCCGCCAGAGCCAGATCAACTTTGGCGGCATAAGCAGCGCGCCATAGCGGCGCCACCGACGTCTGGCTGCCGTGCTTGCCGCTGGAATAGCGCGGGAAGTGCATCAACATGACCGTGCATTTCTCGTTGTTGGCGGCCAGTTGCTTCTTAAACCAGGTCACTTGGGAAGCGCAGTTGATCTTGGTGCAGTTGCTGTTGAGGTTGAACACTCGCCACGACCCGACAGTGGAGGTGTAGTAGCCCAGACCGTCGGCACTATCGGGGATACGCGGTGCGAAGTACTTGTAATAGCCAGCCGCCCCGGTAGTCATGTATTCGTGGTTGCCCGGCACCGGGCGGGTGATCGACTTCAGCGCACCCCAGGTCTTGTCGTAGCTCCCGGTGAACTCGGAGTAGGTGCCTTTGTCGTACTGCGTGTCGCCGAGCGCGAACACGGCCTGGGGGTTGAGGCTGGCCGCCAGTTTCGCGGTCGCACCCTCTTTGCACGTCGTCGCCGTGGTTGCCGCACCTGGTGGACAAGCGATATCGCCGACAGCAACAACCGTCACAGCAGGAGCCGTCGCCCTTGCCCGTGGTTGCGCCCCAGCCGCCCTGGCTGTGAGCGCGAGCGCAGAGGCGATGATCAAGGCGGCCTTGGAAAAATGCACCCCACGAGGATACGTCGATCCGCGGCAATGGTTGGTTTCGCGCGATCACCGGGCGCGCCAGATCAGCAGATGTCGTGGATGAACTCGGTAAGTTGGCGCAGGTTCCGGCACTCCACCATGGGTACGACGGCGGCGTACTCGCGAGCGGCCGAGTCACCGGTGTTCCACGATCGGGGGTGTTCGGGGTTGAGCCACCAGGTGTGTTTCGCGTCGTACGCCAGTTGCTTCAGGGTTGGGATCGCAAGGTCGGAATAGTTGGACCGAGCGTCACCCAGGATCAGCAGGCTCGTGCGGGGTGTGACCGCGTCGGAGAACTCTTCGGCGAACCTCGTCAGCGCACGTCCGTAATTGGTGCGCCCCCACAAGCTGGCCTGCGCCGCACTGGCGGCCAAGGTAGCCATCGTGTCAGCGAGATCGGCGCCGGTGGTGAAGTGCTGGGTCACCTCGGTGATGTCGTCGACGAAGGTGAATGCGCGCACACGGGTGAACTGCTCGCGCAACGCATAGGTGAGCATCAAGGTAAACGAGGCGAAGTTGGCGACGCTGCCGCTGACATCGCACAAGATCACCAGTTCAGTGCGACCTGGACGCTTGGGTTTGTGGTGCGTGGTGATCGGCACTCCACCGGTTTGCATGCTTGCCCGGACCGTACGACGAAAGTCCAGCGCTCCCTTGCGTTTGGCGTGGTGCTCCTTCGAGAGCCGCGTCGCCAACCTGCGAGCCAGCGGCAAAATCTCGCGCCGCATCTGCTCGACCTCAGCCTTGCGAGCGCTGGTGAAGTCGAGCCGGTCAATGCTGGGGCGCACCGAGTGTTGGGCCATGTGGGCCGCGCCTTTGTCTTCGGCGACTCGTCGGCGAGCATCTGCCTC
>CALMMO010000428.1 GCA_937868455.1 uncultured Marmoricola sp. | reverse complement strand
ACAACATGTCGTGGGAGGCACGGCGACCAATGGCAGCCATGACGCGTAGTACTTCCAAGGCGTCAGCCGACAGTTGTTCAACGCGCACCATTAACAAGTCAGCGAGCGTCTCCGGAATGCCGCCAGTTGCGTCGGCCATGCGGATGAGTTCTTCAGCGAAGAAGGCGTTGCCTTCGGCGCGCTCGACGATGCCATCGACGGCTTGGGTGCTCAGCGGCCCTCGGTGAAGTTGCTGCGCCATCTCGCGCACGTCGCCAGGCTTGAGGGGGTCAAGTTGGAGGCGTACGACGTTAGGCAGCCTGCCCCATTGCGCCACCACTGGGCGCAGCGGGTGACGGCGGTGGAGGTCATCAGATCGGTACGACGCAACGATCGCGACTCGATGAGTAAAGGGACGGGTCAGCAGAACGGTGAGCAGATCACGCGTGGACTTATCGGCCCAATGCGCATCCTCGACAATCACCAACAGCGGTTGATCGCGAGCGATCTTGTCAAGAGCCGCATGCACGGCATCAAAAAGGACAGTCCAGTCGCCAGCCTCAAGGGCCTCAGAGTCGAGCAGCCGCCGCCCCGGGCGCAGCCGCTCCAGAGCGGGCCACGCCTCTAAGACCTCATCAACGAGATCGGGCTTAAGTGCGTGGAGGCGAGTTAGAACTTCAGTAAAGGGCAGATACGGCAAGGCATGGTCGCCCAAGTCGAGGCAGTGCCCAAGAGCGGCCAGCCATCCCTGGCTGACCGCAGCATCACGCAATGCCTGCAAAACCCGGGTCTTGCCGACTCCGGCGTCCCCGGCGAGCACCACCGCATTCGTCGTACCCCCATTAAGGCCAATGGCTGTAGCGATTGCGCTTACGTCGCCATCGCGGCCAACGAAAACGGAGGTGGGGGCCGGCATGGCCCCCATCATGGGTGATTGCGACAACCCAGGTCACGCGTTGGCGCCCAGGTGAGGTTGTCGAAGATCAGCTCGCGACCCGCTTGATGACGCGCTTGATGAGGTTGGGTCGACCCATTTCCTTCTTCATGCGCTCACGACGCCACTGCATTTCCGCGGTGTAGGTGTCGATCATGTTCATCTTCTTGCCCCCTTCTGAGCTGGTTTTCCTAACCTCAACTGTGCGGCTCTGAGGTAGGGGCAAACATCGGGCAAATGCCTTATTTATGGGGGTGGTGCCTTACTGCGGCACCTGCGGTGCTGGCTTAGCCAATCACTTCTGAGACCAGGGGAACCCCTGGGCGATAGGCGAGGTGGACATAGGAAGGTGCGTCAAGCACCGTCACATGGGCCTTGGCACCCACATTGAGGTGGCCGATGTCGCTCTCCCCCAAGGCCTCGGCGCCCCCACGAGTGGCGGCCCGCACAGCTTGCGCTGGCGTCAACCCCATCTCGCGCACCGCCAAGGCGATGCAAAACGGCATGCTCGAGGTGTAGCACGACCCTGGGTTGCAGTCGCTGGCAATGGCAATTCGCACACCCTTGGCCAGCAAGCCCTTGGCATCTGGGTAGGGGTGTCTGGTGGAGAACTCGACTCCGGGCAACAACGTCGCGATGGTGCCCGACTCACGCAGCGCGTCGACGTCGGCGTCGCTGAGATAGGTGCAGTGATCAACAGCAATCAGGCCAAGCTCAGCAGCCAATTGCACTCCCCCACCTGCGGTGAGTTGGTTGGCGTGCAGCCGACCTCTCAGTCCCACCGCAGCACCCGCGCTCAAGATCGCGCGGGCTTGGTCGACATCAAAGGCGCCAACCTCGCAGAACGCGTCGATCCACTTCGCATGGGGAGCGGCCGCCTCCAACATGGGGCCGGTGACCAGGTCGACGTAGCTGGCCGGGTCGTCGACGTACTCCTGGGGCACGACGTGGGCTCCAAGGAATGTGGTGTGCTCAGTGAAGGCCTTCGCCAGGGCAAGCGAGCGGGCTTCGTCGTGGAC
>CALMMO010000427.1 GCA_937868455.1 uncultured Marmoricola sp. | reverse complement strand
TGGTGAGACGGAGGTCTCTCGAGCCAAGCCTTTTCAGAACAGCCTGCGCAAACTTGCGGTTGCGGCTCGCACTCTGATTGCGCGCCCGCTGCGTTTGTGGCGCCGCTCGATCCAGTTTCGAGTGGTCGTCTCAGTTATTGCCCTCTCGGCAGTGGTTACCGGCTTCATCGGGTTGCAGTTGATCGACCAGATCACTGATGGCCTCGTGGCTAACCGTGCTAAAGCGGCAGTGGCTGAAGCCAGCACCGAGAAGGCAGTGGCCGATGAGCGCTTGCGCCAAGCGGGTGCCTCAAACTTCGATCCTGGTGCCCAACTGGCCCAACTTGTCGACAGCATGGTCGTGCGCAGCAAGGTGCGTGGATTCGAAGTCGTGGTGATCGGCCCGATCAAAGGTGCGGCTGGCGCGCCGACGGGTGGCATCGGTTTGCGCACCAGCCCAGGAGTCTCCGCCAGCAGTGTGCCGGCGTCTCTGCAGCGTGCTGTGGAACGCAGCGAGGGTGCCTCGTGGACCTACACCAAGATCAACTACATCGATCGCGCTGACGTCGCGGGCGTGGCTGTCGGCAACCGCATTGTGTTGCCAAGCGACGGTGGCACCTATGCGACGTACTTCTTGTTCCCGATGGACGGCGAAGCCAAGACCCTCTCGCTGGTGAGATCGGCGCTCTTGGCTGCGGGTGCGCTGTTGGTGCTCTTGGTTGCGTTGCTGACCTGGCTGGTAACTCGTCAAGTCGTGGCACCGATCCAGATCGTGCGTCGAGTGGCGGAGCGAATTTCATCGGGGCGCCTCGAAGAACGCGTCAAGGTCAAAGGTGTCGACGACATCGCCCGACTCTCTGCCTCGGTGAACCAGATGGCCGACGCGCTGCAAAAGCAGATTCGCCAACTTGAGGAACTCTCCCGAGTGCAGCGACAGTTCGTCTCCGATGTCTCCCACGAACTGCGCACACCTTTGACGACCGTGCGCATGGCCGGTGACGTGCTCCACGACGCACGCGAGGACTTTGAACCGGTAGCCGCGCGCGCAGCGGAGCTGCTGCAGGCCGAACTCAACAGGTTTGAGGGGTTGTTGGCGGACTTGTTGGAGATCAGCAGATTCGATGCGGGGGCGGCGGGGCTAGAAACCGACGATGTTGATTTGACTGAGGTGGCTCGCTCGGTGATAGCGAACACCCAGCCCTTGGCTGACAAGCGTGGGGTCACGGTACGACTGATGCCATCAGTGCGAGTGCTGGCAGAGGCCGACGTACGCCGAGTTGAGCGCATTGTTCGCAATCTGGTGACCAACGCTATCGACCACGCCGAAGGCCGCGATATTGAGATCACGGTGGCCGGTGACGAGCATGCCGCAGCGCTAGGTGTGCGCGACTATGGCGTTGGGCTGGCCCCCGGTGCTTCGGCGATGGTGTTCAACCGCTTCTGGCGAGCCGACCCTGCTCGAGCACGCACATCGGGTGGCACCGGCCTAGGGCTGTCCATCGCCCTGGAGGATGCCCGGTTGCACGGAGGCACTTTGCAGGCATGGGGCGCACTTGGCGAAGGGGCACACTTTAGATTGACCCTGCCTCGCAAGATTGGCGAACCCGTGACACACAGTCCGCTGCCGCTAGCCCCTGAGGTGACGCCATGAGGCGGTTGTGGAGCGTGATGGTGGCGCTCATCGTGCTCACCGGGTGTGCCAGCCTTCCCGAAAGCGGAGGCGTCTTCCCAGTCGACAAGCAAGGTGGCGTCGAAGAAGACACGATTGCGCTGTTTACTCCCCCTGGTCCGGCCCGAGACGCCTCCCCAGAAGAGATCGTCAACGGCTTCTTGGTGGCGATGCAGGCCAATCCATCAAGTACCTCGACCGCGCGCCGGTTCTTGGCGCGAGTGGCGCGGCTGAACTGGAAGCCTGACCAGGCCACCATGCTCTACCAAGCCAAAGGCGTCGATGCCCTGGCCAGCAGCGTCAACGTGCGGCTAGTCAATGCCTCACTTCTTGACTCGCGCGGTGGCTGGGTCGGCCCAGTCACTGACGGCACCAACGTGTTTAGCCTGGCGCTCAAACGCGAACGCAACCAATGGCGCATCACCAATCCGCCCAATGCTCTGCTGCTGCCCCTCAGCGATTTCACTGCTCGTTACGAGCCCTACAACCTCTATTTCCTCGACCCCAGTGCCCACATGCTGGTGCCAGATCGGGTGTACGTGCCCCGCGGCAGCGATGCCCCCTCCAGCCTGGTCCGCTCGTTGTTGGGTGGACCGTCGCCTCGACTGATCGGGGTCGCCCACAGCGAATTCGAACCACAGACCACCTTGGGGCTTTCGGTCTTGGTGGGCAGTAATGGCACGGCGCAAGTGCCGTTGAGTGCCAACGTACGCAAGTTGTCGCCGCAGGCACTCAGCCGCGGGGTTGCTCAGTTGGCCTGGACCTTGCGCCAGATCCCCGGGATTACCCGGATGAGTGTGAGTGTGGACGACGAGACGCTGCCATTACCAACGGGGGCACGCGAAATTTCCTTGACTCAGCCCGGACGTTTCTCGCCCCTGGTCCCAGGCAGCAATGAGTTCTTCGGGCTCCGGCAGGGGCGGTTGGTGAGCATGGCAGACCAACTCATTACTCCCGACTCAGGACCCTTTGGCAAGTCAGGGTTTTCGATTAGCAGCATCGGGCTGAGCATCGACGGCTCGCAGGTGGCCGCAGTTGGTAGCAACGGCCGGCAAGTGTTGGTTGGGCCACGCGGACGCGGCAAGTCCAGCGAAGTACGTCGGGTTTACACCGGCACCAAGGTACTCAAACCGATCATCGATCGGCACGGTTTCACCTGGTTGATCGATCGCACACCAGCTGGCGCCCGATTGGTGCTGGTTGATGCCCGAGGGGCTGTGGCGACCAGTTCGGTGCAGTCCGCGCCAGGCATCACCGGCACCGACGTGTCTCAGTGCGCCATGAGTCCAGACGGCTCGTTGTTGGCGTGCGCTGTCAACCGCAGCAAGCGCTCTCAATTGCCACGGGTCGCCGTTTCTGAGGTGTTCCGGGGCGCTGACGGCAGCGTGACGCGGGTGGGAGTGGCCAGGGTCTACCCGGGCCCGGTGAGTGAATTGCGCTCCTTGACTGGCATCGCATTCACCTCACCCAACGATCTCGCCGTGATGGGCCTTACCGAGACCGGCGATACCCGAGTGGTCTTGACCCCCTCAGATGGATCACCCGGATCGGCTAGTCAGGTGCAGCCAGATCAAGTGATGGGTCGCGCCCTTGCCTTGGCTGTCTCGGCCTCATCCGTGCCCGGCGCGCCAGCGGTCGTGCGGCTGCTCACTCGCACCCGCGCGACCTTGGAACTGACCCCGTCTGGGCGCTGGATTGACACTGGGTTGGAAGCGAAGTTCTCCACGCTCTCTTTCGTGGGCTAGCTCAGCGCCCCGGAGTTTTCCACAGGCGACCAGACGGCACCTTGGCGCGCACCGATCTCCCGCGCACAGTTATCGCGTGGACTCCTTGCTTGATCTCGGCTTTGGCAGCCGATGTCTGGGCTGCGCGTCTGCGGGTCGGTTGCTGTGTGCGGAGTGTGACGCCGCGTTGCCCCGCACGGCTCATGCTGTCACGCCCCAGCCACCCCCTCCAGGTCTGGTGAGGGCCAGCGCAGTGGGTGACTACAACGGAGCCCTCAAGGCGATGATCGTGGCTCACAAGGAGCGCAATGCCTACTCGCTCACCTCGACCTTGGGCGAGTTACTGGCCATCTCGATTCGCCATCACGACCTGCGCGCAGATGCCCAGGTCGTGTTGGTGCCGGTGCCTTCGCGGTGGATGACCGTGGTGCGCCGCGGTCATGACCCCCTCCTTGCCGTCGTACGGCGCGCCCAGGCGAGCCTTGGTCGACCTAGTGTGGTGGTGCGAGCGCTGCGGCAATTCCGAGCGCCCCAAGACCAGGCAGCTCTGGGCTGGCAAGCGCGTCAAGCCAACCTGGCCATGTCGATGGCCACCCGACCAAGTGGGGTTCGACAACTGCGACGACTCGGGCCGATCTCGGTGGTTATCTGCGATGACGTGATGACCACAGGGGCAACCGCGGCCGAGGCCCAACGCGCCTTGGCAGCGGCCGGAGTGCCCGTCGCCGCGATTTCGTGCATCGCCGCGACGAGACGAGTGCTACCGCTTCGGGGTGCAGCGGGCTAGGTTCAACGCCAAGGCGCTGCGGCGCAAGTCTTGGGCATGGAGGTGTGGAGTGGACGTTGTAGTCAGCGGTCGACACGTTGAGGTCTCCGAAGGTTTCAAAGAGCACGTCGCCGACAAGATAGCCCGCCTTGAGAAACACGATCAGCGACTGATCCGCCTGGAAGTCAAAGTCGAAAAGATGACGAACCGGCAGCCCGACCGCGCGATCCGGGTCGAACTCACTGCTAAGTCGCGCGGCCCGGTTGTGAGAGCCGAGGCCAGCGCTGAGGACAAGATGGCCGCCCTTGATTTGGCCCTAGACAAGATGAGTGCCCAAATGCGTCGGGCCGCTGATCGCCGCAAAGTTGGTAAGGGGAGCCGATCTCCAGAGTCGGTCCATCACGCGCTCACGCGCACATCGGCTCCCGATCTCACCCCCGAGCCAGAGGAGCCCTTGACTCGCCAGACTGGCCCGATCACCGTCACTGGCGATGGTCCGCTCGTGGTGAGGGAGAAGAGCTTCGAGGCATCTCCGATCAGTGTTGATCAGGCGCTTTATGAGATGGAACTTGTCGGTCACGACTTCTACTTGTTCGTCGACAAGGACTCCAGTCGGCCCAGCGTGCTCTACCGACGCAAGGGCTACGACTACGGCGTCATCTCACTTGACCTTCCTTAACAGTTGTCTCATCTAGTGCGGGTTGTGCTAGCCGACCGGCGGGAGTTATTTCACCGGGGGCTAGCCGGCCTGCTGGAGCCAGAGGTTGCAGTTGTTGGACAGGCAACTGATGGACTCGGTGCCTTTGAGCAGGCGCAACTGTGCTTGCCCGACGTACTCCTGATGGACACCGATTTGCCGGTGTTGACTGGGTTTGAGGTGTGCGCGCGAGTCAAAGAGGCGCTGCCGAATGTCCGGGTGCTGATGTTGAGCGACAGCGGTGCCGAGGCCGACCTCATCGCCTCAGTGAGGGCTGGCGCGTCTGGCTATCTGCTTAAAGACAGTTCGGTGCGCGAGGTGATCGATGCCGTCAATGTCGTCGCCAACGGCCAGTCGTTATTCAGCGCAGCTGTGGCCATCACGATGCTTGAGCAGTCTCAAGCGGAACCAAGCCCCGCACTGCCGCAACTGACCGATCGCGAGATGCAGGTCCTTCGCCTCGTGGCAACGGGACGAGCCAACCGCGACATTGCGCGCGACCTGTTCATCAGCGAAAACACGGTCAAGAACCATGTGCGAAACATCTTGGAGAAATTGAGGCTCCATTCGCGCATGGAAGCGGTGCTCTATGCGGTGAGGCAAAAGCTGGTGGAATTGCCCTCGTGAAGACCACGGTGCACCTGAGCAAGGCCCAGGCTCGTCGGATCACATTGGCCGCCCAGGGGTTTCGTGCTCCTCGCCATGATCCGCCGACCATGCGCACCTTGACTCGCGCTGTGCAGCGCACCGGTGTGTTGCAAGTCGACTCGGTCAATGTGTTGCAGCGCGCGCACTACATGCCGCTATTCGCGCGGATGGGTGGCTATGACGTGTCGTTGCTCAAGCGGGCAAACGAGGGCTCGCCGCGCCGACTCGTGGAGTACTGGGCTCATGTGCAGGCGCTCATGCCAGTGGATTTGTGGCCGGTGATGCAGCACCGGATGGCTGAATATCGAGCCAATGCCCCCAAATGGTGGGGGTTCGCCCTCGAGCACCCGGAGTTGGTCAAGGCCATCCATAGCGCTGTAGTTGACCGTGGTGCTGTGACCGCTCGGGATCTGGAAACCGAATTCAGCACCGGCCCACGCTCGAAAGAGCATTGGGGGTGGAACTGGTCAGCCACACGCAAGGTCTTGGACTACCTCTACATGGTGGGTGATCTCGCCATGGCCGGGCGCACCACCCAGTTCGAGCCCTTCTATGACATTCCCGAGCGGGTGCTGCCTGCTCATGTTCTGTCCATGCCGACCGTGACTCCGGCTGATGCAGCCCTTGAGTTGGTACGGCGTGCCGCGCGATCCCATGGCATCGCCTCTGCCAACTGCCTGGCCGACTATTACCGAATGCGGCTCCAGCCCAAAGCAGGGATGGCTGCGACTAAGACGGCCATAGACGAACTCGTGGCCGCAGGAGAACTCATCCCGGCCAGGGTCGAGGGATGGAAGCGCCCGGCGTACCTGCATGCACAGGCAGCGATGCCTCGTCGCATCGAGGCGCGCACGGTCTTGAGCCCCTT
>CALMMO010000426.1 GCA_937868455.1 uncultured Marmoricola sp. | reverse complement strand
CCAGCGAACGGGAACCCCGCACCACCCCTACCCCTGATCGATTCGGCCGCGCGCACGAGATGATCGCGGGTCGGTTTGGGCAGCTCCCCAAAGTGCACCCGATGGGCCCGAAGGCCAGGCCCGGAGTTGATCGCTGCAAACAGACTTGGCCCGGGGGTGACTTGCAACATTGCCGACACTTAGGCCTCCACTCGGCGACCAAATGCGGCTGCGCCAAGGCGAACCAGCACTGCCACCACGACGACTACGACGCAACCGATGGTGAGCATTCGCGACCAACTGGCGCCAGCGTCAGTACCGATCCCAAGCCCGTGCAGCACTGAGATCGCCCAGGCGGCGTACGCCGTGAAATGGATCGCCCGCCACGGGGCATGACTCATCCGGGTGCGCAGCAGCGAGGTGATCGTGATGAGCACGATCAGGTCAAAGGCGATGGTGCCCAACGAGAGCCAGAACGGTTTGTACGTCGCACCCCACGGCACGATCGCCTGCCACCAACGAATGTCGACGTAGGTGTCGATCACGGCCGTGGCGATGTGGCCCACCAGCAGCACCGCGCCCAAGAGGCTCACGTTGCGGTGAAAGGCCTGCCCCAGAAACCGTGGCACACCCCGGCCAGCTCGACCGAACGTCGCAGTGATGCCCAGCACGACCGCGAGGGTGAAGATCACCAGCAGCACGCTGCCGGTTGAACGGTTTAGATACCACAAGATCGGGTCACTCATGTGTTGTCTCCTCCGGCCAAAGGCACGTGCGGCGCACCTGCCCGTTGATGGCCACCAAACGAGCCGAAACTTCTCGCGACTTCAGCCAGGCAGGCGCCTGTTCCCCCAGGACAATCGCCGCAGTCGAGGCGGCGTTTGCCGCCACGCAGGTGCGCCCGATCGCACTCACCGTGCGCCACACCTCAGGAGCGGGCTGGCCAGTGCGGGGATCGAGAATGTGATGACGCTGGGCTCCATTGGATTGCCACCTGCGCACCTGGGTGCTCGATGTGGCTAAGCCCGAGTTCTTGATCCAGACGGTTTGCTCAGCGGGACCGCCTGGATGTTCGGAGATGTCCACCGGCCACTCGCCTGCGCCCGCGAGGGCAATGTCGCCACCGACGCTGATGAGGGCATCGATCCCGTGCTGTGATTCGAGTGCTTGGGCGACCAGATCGCTGGCGAATGCCTTGCCGATCGAGCCCAAGTCGAGGGCAGTGCCTTCTGGGATGCATAAGGCGCCATCACCCACTGCGATCTCACGCCAGGCATCGGGCCTTGCCGCCACCGGAGCCTGGTGGCTCGGTGCCAGCGCACGGAAATCTTTGTCATAGCCAAGCGAAACCATCGAGCGGCCAAGCAGCGGATTGATCAATCCGTCAGTGTCATGAGCCACTGCTAAGGCTGCGCGAACGGCTGCCACCAGCAGTGGGTGCACCT
>CALMMO010000425.1 GCA_937868455.1 uncultured Marmoricola sp. | reverse complement strand
AAGCAAAATTGCTGTGCTCGCCACAGCGGCGATGCCGGCGGCCAACGCGGGAAGATTGTCGGTGCGATGCATAGCACCCCAGGAGTACGCCGTCATGAGCGCGACGGCACCGGCGATGCGCACTCCACTGGGCAGGGTTATGCCCAAAGTGGGCTCCAGTGTGGGGGCCAGCAAATTGATGGTCAGCAACACCAGACCAATCCCGGTCAGCACAAACCAGGTGTTGCGCCACGCCGATGGGACGCCGACCGGAGCTTCATCGCGCACCTGGCGAGCCCGACGCGCTTCACGCGCCGGTTGCGCGCTGTCGTGCGAGGGGCGAGCCCCCTTGGCCGACCGGTGCGATGATGCGCGGCGTTGATCACTGCGGGCACGCGCTGCTGCCGATCGGCGACCCTCTGTTGGACCCACCTCTGCTGGCGTCTGTGGAGGCGGTCCCGGATATGACGCAGACGTGTCAACCGAGTCTGGGAGCGAACTCAACGAAGGGTTACTCGATGGGGCTGGAGGCATGCTGTTGTCTGACCCAGCCGAACGACGCCCAGGCTCCCGCCGGTCGCTGTGACGGCGCGCGCCCTGCCGTCGCTCCGGACGGGGAGGGCGAGCGCGACCACCGCGGTGGCCAGCCTCTGAGTGCGACATCGAGATCCATTCAGGTCTTGGAGAAGTCACCAGGTTACTTGCGACCACTCACCAACGGCGATTTTCCAATGACGGGTTGTCCCTGCGCGCCTGGGCGACGAGCCCTGGATCAAGGTCGACCGCCAACTCCCCTGGTTCCCCCTCGAGTCGGGCCAGTACGTCGCCAAGCGGCGAAATCACTTGCGAATGGCCGACGTACTTTGGGCCTGGTTGGCCCACAGCGACGACGAACGAAACATTCTCGATCGCCCGGGCACGGAGCATCGTCTCCCAATGCTCAACCTTGCGCGGCCCGGCCACCCAGGCAGAAATCACCATCAAGACATCGGCGCCAGCCCGCACCAACTCGCGAGCCATCTCAGGGAACCGCAGGTCATAACACGTCATCAAGCCGAAATTGAGCCCACCGAAGGGCACCACGGTTGGCGTCACTGGACCAGCCGAGATCGCATCAGACTCCTTGAATCCAAACGAGTCGTAGAGGTGAATCTTTCGGTACGCCGTGAGCTGATCGCCATGCAGCACAACCATCGTGTTGAAGGGGCGTTGCGGATCGGCGGGGTTCGACTCAAACATGCCCGCGACAATCGGAGTGCCGACGGTGCGGAGCGCTGAAACGAACGGGCCGTCCAATGACTCAGCGTGCTCAGCCATCGATGCTCCCGATGCAGCGAAGTCGCGCGACATCGCTTCGGGAAACACCACCAGGTCTACACCGGCGACAGAGTTCGCCACGATTTCGCGGTTGATCAGCGGATCAGCCGACGCAGCGACTTGGACTAAGCGCACCTTCATGCCCAGCAGCCTAAGCAGTGGCACAACCACCCGCGCTAAGGTCCCTGCGTGTTCATCGGCGGCATCATCCTCACCGGCGGCACCGGACGACGTCTGGGCGGTGCCGACAAGGCATCCCTCGAACTCGACGGGAAGCCGCTCCTCGAGCACGCGCTCGATGCTCTCAGCGAGATGTCGCAGATCGTGGTGGTTGGCGATCCAGTCCCCACCTCGCGACCGGTCAAGTTCACCAGGGAGGAGCCAGCAGGCACCGGGCCCGCGCAGGGTGTGCTGGCCGGGGTGCAGGCCTTCGACACGACCCCCGAGCAGGTCGTCGTACTCGCCGTCGACATGCCACGCGTCAGCCCCGCCACCATCCGGCGACTCATGCTCGATGGCGGCCGTGACGGGTCCGTGTTGGTCGATCAGGACGGCCGCAAGCAGTACCTGTGTGGGGTGTACGCCGTCGCCCGACTGATGAAGTCGGCCGCCGACCAGCCTCGGTCAATGAAGGCGCTGCTGAAGCCGTTGAAACTGGCCAAAGTCGCCGCGATCGGCGACGAGGCCAAAGACGTGGACACTTGGCAGGACCTCTCCGACCTCACCACGTGATCTTTGGCTCACCGCTTATCTTCTGTTAATCCTTGCGCTAGCCCCCGACAGCGCGGCAAGTTGGAGACTGTGAACTTGCACGATTGGATCGACGAACTTTGCGACGCCCTTGATATCGAAGACGCTGACCTCGACGAAGGCCTCATCCTTGACGTTGCCCGCGAGGCCGCACACAACGTGGAGCGCCCGGCTGCACCACTGACCACCTTCCTGCTCGGATTTGCCAGCGCCAAGTCGAACGGTGACCCGGCCGAAACTGAGCGCCTCGCCGCCATCGCGATGGAGCTAGCCCAGAAATGGGACCGCCCTGCGGGGGCCAAGCCGAGCGAAGAGTCCGACGTCGAAGTCGCTGCCGAGGCCGACGTACAAACTGCCCATGAGGCAGTCGACGGCACGGCTGCTGACCTCACCGACGAAGACTGATGCGAGCAGTCATCGCCCCCGAACCAGGCGGGCCAGAGGCACTCCAACTGGTCGAGTTGCCCGATCCGGTTCCCGGTGATGGCGAGGTCGTCATTGACGTGAGAGCCACCGCTCTCAACCGAGCCGACCTGCTGCAGCGACGCGGGTTCTATCCACCTCCGCCCGGCGCCAGCGACGTTTTGGGGCTCGAATGCTCGGGCGTCATCAGCGCAATTGGCCCTAACGCCACCTGGGCCATCGGCGATGAAGTGTGCGCGCTGCTCTCAGGAGGCGGCTACGCCGACAAAGTGTTGGTGCCCAGTGGCCAGGTAATGCCGGTGCCCGCAGGTGTTTCCCTGCGCGAAGCAGCCGCCCTGCCCGAGGTTGCCTGCACGGTGTGGTCAAACGTCTTCCAAATCGCGGCACTCCAACCCGGACAGACACTCTTGGTGCACGGCGGCGCAGGCGGCATTGGCACGATGGCGATTCAGTTGGCTCATGCCCTTGGGGCTCGGGTGGTAACCACTGCTGGCACACCCGAGAAGTTGGCGATCTGTGCCTCACTGGGGGCCGACGTGGTGATCAACTACCGCACCGAAGACTTCGCCGCCATCGTGAAGGACCTCGGCGGCGCCGATGTCATCGTGGACAATATGGGCGCGAAATACCTGGCTAAGAACGTCTCCGCGCTGGCACCCGACGGGCGACTCGTCGTCATTGGGCTCCAAGGTGGAGTCTCTGCCGAACTCAACCTTGGAGCGCTTCTGGCAAAGCGTGGGTCACTCTTCACGACCTCGCTGCGCTCGAGGAGTACGGCGGCGAAGTCGGCCATCTGCACCAGCGTTGTCGAGCATGTGTGGCCGCTCATCGCCCAGGGCAAAGTGCGCCCCATCGTGCACGCGGCGTACTCCTTGGACGACGTACGCACCGCTCATGAGGTGCTCGAAGCGTCGTCGCACGTAGGCAAAGTCCTGTTGCTCACCTAGGCCACAAGTGGTCGGGGGCGGCACGTAAGGTTCTCCCCATGAGCGAGCAGGAGATCGAAGACCCGCGCACCGTCGTTGTCGGCCAAGACGGCGAGACAGTCACCTCCGCAGCATCGGCTGCCGAAGACTTCACCGACCTCGTCGAAGAGCCCGCCAAGGTGATGCGCATCGGTTCGATGATTCGCCAACTCCTCGAAGAAGTGAAGTCAGCACCCCTCGACGAGGCAGGCCGGACCCGACTGGCCAAAGTGCTGCACGTTTCGGTTGCCGAACTCAAAGACGGCCTCGCCCCTGAACTCGATGAAGAACTCGACCGCCTCGTCGAACCCTTCGAAGGCACCACCCCCACCGAGTCGGAGCTCCGCATCGCACAGGCCCAACTCGTGGGTTGGCTTGAGGGGCTCTTCCACGGCATCCAGACCGCGATCTATGCCCAGCAGATGGCCGCACGCGCTCAGTTAGAGCAGATGCGTCGCGCCCTGCCTCCGGGCAGCGCTCCCGACGCAATGCCCGGTGATGAGGGTGGCCCCAGTGCCGGTCACGACGGTCGCGGTGGGATGTATTTGTAGGTTTTTTTTGGGGTGTCAAAGTCACAGGTTTACTTGTGACTTTGACGCTTTGCGGGGGAGATCTCCCCGGTGTTGTGCGAAAGTCACAGGTTTACTTGTGACTTCACACCCTCGCATGGCTCTCCTACGATCCCCCACTGATGCGCTGGAGCGATGTGAGGCCGAGTCGCGGCGGGTCA
>CALMMO010000424.1 GCA_937868455.1 uncultured Marmoricola sp. | reverse complement strand
AGGTGTTCTTCACCAACGGTGGCGCTGAGGCCAACGAGAACGCCATCCGGATGGCTCGTTTGCACACGGGGCGTCACAAGATCTTGGCGACTTACCGCTCCTACCACGGTGCGACTTCGGCTGCGATCACTTTGACCGGTGACCCTCGTCGTTGGCCCAGCGAGCCCGGCGATCGCGGTGTCGTGCACTTCTGGGGGCCTTACCCCTACCGTTCGGCCTTCCACGCCCAAGACGAGGCCCAAGAGTGCGAGCGTGCGCTGCAGCACCTGCGCGAGACCCTGATGGTCGAGGGTGCCCAGACTGTGGCCGCGATCATCTTGGAGACCGTGGTGGGCACCAACGGCATCTTGGTGCCACCCGATGGCTACTTGGCCGGCGTACGCCAAATCTGTGACGAGCACGGCATCGTCTTCATTGCTGATGAGGTGATGAGCGGGTTTGCGCGCTGTGGTGAATGGTTCGCCGTCGACCACTGGGGCGTGGTGCCCGACTTGATCAGCTTCGCCAAGGGCGTCAACTCTGGCTACGTGCCATTGGGTGGCGTGATCATCTCCGACAAGATCTCGGCCACCTTCGAAGAGCGTGCCTACCCCGGTGGTCTGACCTACTCCGGTCACCCCTTGGCTTGTGCTTCCGCAGTCGCCTCGATGCAGATCTTTGAAGAAGAAGGCATCGTCGAGCACGCCCGCAAACTGGGTGCTGAGGTCATTGGACCTGAGCTTGCCAAGATCGCTGCTCGCCACCCCAGCGTGGGTGACGTGCGCGGGCTGGGTGTGTTTTGGGCAGTGGAGTTGGTGAAGAACCAAGAGACCCGCGAGCCCCTGGTGCCTTACAACGCTGGGGGAGCCGCAGCCGACCCGATGAACAAGTTCGCAGCCGCTTGTCGGGCTGAGGGCTTGTGGCCTTTCGTGCACTTCAACCGCACCCACATTGTGCCTCCGTGTACGACGACTGAGGCTGAAATGCGTGAAGGACTCGACATGCTCGACCGGGCACTTGAGGTCGCTGACTCGTTTTGTGAGTGAGTCCACTCGGTCGCGTTTTGACCGGGTCATCATTGCCCGCGTAAAGTAGCCCTTCGGTGTGTTCTCACATGCCGATTCCCCGTGCGCAGCCTTCAGGCGCGCGATCGGGGTCAAACACTTGTTAGACCAAGAGGAGAGTGACTCGCCGTGTACGCGATCGTGCGCAGTGGCAGCAAGCAGCAAAAGGTTGCCGTTGGCGACGTCTTCGAAATCGACCGCACCGACGCGGCTGTGGGCGACACCGTCACCCTCCCCGTCGTGATGACTGTTGATGGTGACAAGGTCAAGGCCACCGGCCTCGACAAGGCCAGCGTGACCGTCGAGGTTCTCGGCGCGACCAAGGGCCCCAAGATCATCATCCAGAAGTACAAGAACAAGACCGGTTACAAGAAGCGCCAGGGTCACCGTCAGAAGTACACCCAGGTCAAAGTCACCGACATCAAGCTCTAATTGGCGTAGTTGAAGAAGGACTGAACTCATGGCACACAAAAAGGGCGCAGCGTCCACCAAGAACGGTCGCGACTCAAACTCGCAGCGTCTGGGCGTCAAGCGCTACGGCGGTCAACTGGTTAACGCTGGTGAAATCATCGTGCGTCAGCGCGGCACCCACTTCCACCCCGGTTCGGGCGTGGGTCGTGGTGGCGACGACACCTTGTTCGCACTGATTGCGGGCAACGTGGAGTTCGGCACCAAGCGTGGTCGTCGTGTCATCAACGTCGTCCCGGTGGCCTGAGCGACCGCTCACCCCAACTTTGAGAGGCGCTCCTTCATGGAGCGCCTTTCGTGTTTCTTAGGAGAAGTTCCCCATGGCCGTGCCAACATTCGTTGACCGGGTGACGTTGCACGTCATCGGCGGTCGCGGTGGCAACGGCGTTGCCTCTGTGCACCGGGAGAAGTTCAAACCCCTAGGTGGGCCTGATGGCGGCAATGGCGGCCCGGGCGGCTCGGTGATCTTGAAGGTCGACCGCGATGTCACCACCTTGATCGACTACCACCTCGGCGGTTTGCGTCGCGGTGAGCACGGCGGCCATGGCGCGGGCTCGCACCGCAACGGCTCCCATGGCTCTGACCTGATCTTGCCGGTGCCCGATGGCACGGTGGTCACCGATGAGGCAGGCAATGTCTTGGCCGACCTGGTTGGTGAGGGCAGCCAGATGGTGATCGCCGAAGGCGGCCGCGGTGGCTTGGGCAACGCAGCCTTGGCAAGCGCCAAGCGCAAAGCTCCCGGATTCGCCCTTCTTGGTGAGCCCGGCGATGACTTGATGATCGGCCTCGAACTCAAGGTCGTGGCCGATATCGGCTTGGTGGGTTTCCCCAGTGCTGGCAAGTCCTCGTTGATCGCGGCGATCAGTCGGGCTCGGCCCAAGATCGCTGATTACCCCTTCACGACATTGGTGCCCAACCTGGGTGTTGTGCGTGCAGGCGAGATCACTTACACCGTCGCCGACGTACCTGGACTCATCGAAGGCGCCTCTGAGGGCCGAGGTCTCGGCCACGACTTCTTGCGACACATCGAGCGGTGTGCGGCGATCTTGCACGTCATCGACATGGCCACGATGGAGCCCGGACGCGAGCCTCTTGCTGACCTGGACACCTTGGAAAACGAGTTGGCGAAGTACGGCGGCCTTGAGGATCGCCCGCGACTGGTCGCGCTCAACAAGATCGATGTGCCCGATGGCCGCGACATGGCCGACATCGTCGAAGACGACTTGTTGGCCCGAGGACTCGAGGTCTACCGCATCAGTGCGGCCAGCCATGAGGGCCTCAAAGAACTTTCCTACGCCATGGCGCGTGTGGTGGCTCGTGCGCGGGCAGAGCGCCCTGAGGCTGAGCCCACTCGCATCGTGTTGCGTCCGGCTGCCACCTCAGGCAACGGCGATGACTTCACGGTCACTCCCACATCTGACTCCTCGGCTCCCTCGGGCACTGCCTGGGTGGTGCGCGGGGTGAAGCCAGAGCGCTGGATCAGGCAAACCGACTTCAGCAACGACGAGGCTGTTGGCTTCTTGGCCGATCGTCTCAACGCGCTGGGTGTGGAAGCCAAACTGGTCGAACTGGGTGCCTGCGAGGGCGATCCGGTGGTGATCGGTCACCCCGACAACGCCGTGGTCTTCGACTTCAAACCTGGCCTCGATGCCGGCGCGGAGATCTTGGGTCGCCGTGGTGAAGACAACCGCTTCACCGAGGAGCGACCTGCTGCTTCGCGACGTCGAGCAATCGATGAGCGCATGGGGGAGCGCGCCGAAACCGAGACGCGTGCAGACGTGGCTCGGCGAATCGATGGCCGCGCTCCTGAGGCGACTGATGAGACCCCCACCTGGGAAAACGACTTGTGAGTCGGATCGTCGTCAAGGTTGGCTCGTCCTCTCTGACCACTGCGGCCGGAGGGATTGACCCTGCACGGGTTGCCCACCTTGTCGATGCGTTGGCGGCTGCCCGCCATGCTGGACACGAACTCGTTTTGGTCTCCTCTGGTGCCATCGCTGCCGGACTGGCCCCGCTTGGCATGGCGCGGCGACCCAAGGCCTTGGCTCCACAGCAGGCCGCGGCTTCGGTGGGCCAGGGGTTGCTCGTCCACAGATACACCGAGGAGTTTGCTCGCCATAAGTTGGTGGCCGGTCAGGTGCTGCTCACCCTCGATGACGTCACCCGCAGGTCGCATTACCGCAACGCCTTTCAAACCTTCGCCAAATTGCTTGAGCTTGGTGTCGTGCCCATCGTGAACGAAAACGACACCGTCGCCACCACCGAGATCCGTTTCGGTGACAACGACCGGTTGGCGGCGCTGGTGGCCCACCTTGTGCACGCTGATCGTCTGGTGTTGCTCTCTGACGTCGATGGGTTGTACGACGCTGACCCTGGCTCCGCAGGTGCTCGACTCATTGAGGTGGTGACCTCGATGAGTGACATCGCCGACGTGCAGATCTCCAAGTCGGGCTCTTCAGGAGTCGGCACGGGCGGCATGCGCACCAAGATCGAAGCGGCATCCATTGCGACCGCTGCCGGCATTGATGTGCTGCTCACGAGCGCCGACAAGGCCGCAGAGGCGTTGGCGGGTCACAAAGTCGGCACCCGATTCCCGGCCACGGGTCGCAAACGATCCACCCGGTTGCTCTGGCTTGAGCACGCCACCGAAGCCAAAGGCAGCGTGGTGCTTGATGCCGGAGCAGTCAAAGCGGTCGTCGACCGCCGGGCATCGTTGCTGCCAGCCGGCATCACGTCCGTGAGCGGCACCTTCGTCGCCGGTGACCCCATCGACATCCTCGACCCGGCCGGGGCAGTGGTGGCCCGTGGCTTGGTGAACTACGACGCCGCCGAATTGCCCGCATTGTTGGGTCGCTCGACCCGCGAGCTGGCTAAGGCGCTGGGTGCGGCCTACGAACGCGAGGTCGTGCACCGAGACGATCTCGTCTTGATGGGCGGACGAAGTTAGGCTCCGACTATGAGCGTGGAAACCCAGGTGCACGAAGCAGCCAAGCGGGCACGCACGGCCAGCATCACGCTAGGCACTGCCACCCGAGGCGCCAAAGACGCGGCACTGCTCGCCATGGCACAGGCACTCCTGGATCGCAGCGATGACGTCGTTGCTGCTAATGGCCTCGACATTGATCGGGCGGTGGCTGACCAGACCCCCGAGCACATGCTGGATCGGCTGCGCCTCGACGCTTCCCGAGTGGCCGCGATGGCCCAAGGGCTGCGCGAAGTCGCTGGTCTGCCCGACCCCATCGGCGAGGTGGTGCGCGGCAGCACCCTGGCCAACGGACTGGAAATGCGCCAACTGCGGGTGCCCTTCGGAGTGGTCGGGATGATCTATGAAGGTCGCCCCAACGTGACAGCCGATGCTGCTGGCATCTGCCTCAAGAGTGGCAACGCGGTCTTGCTGCGAGGCAGTGGTTCGGCGGCCACATCAAACGCTGCGATCGTTGAGGTGCTGCGTGCCGCGGTTGCTGACCACGGCTTCAACCCCGACGTGATCCAACTGCTCGACTCCTCCTCACGTGACTCAGTCAAGGCCTTGATGCGGGCCCGCGGTTTGGTCGACGTACTCATCCCGCGGGGCGGGGCCGGCCTGATCAACACCGTGGTCAACGAGTCGAGCGTGCCGGTGATCGAGACCGGGGTCGGCAACTGTCATGTGTACGTCGACGAATCAGCCGACCAAGACATGGCCGAGCGCATCGTGATGAACTCCAAGACCCATCGCACCAGCGTGTGCAACTCCGCGGAGTCGCTGCTCGTGCACGCGGCGATCGCTGATGAATTCGTGCCGCGCATTACTGCCGCTCTGATTAACGCCGGCGTTGTGATGCACGGTGACTCGGTCTTCGCTGCCCAACCTGGAGTGGTGCCGGCAACCGACGATGACTACGCCACTGAATATCTGGCGATGGAGATGTCGGCAGCAGTCGTGCCCTCGATCGAGGCGGCCATCGACCACATCCGCACCTACTCCTCCCACCACACTGACGCCATCGTCACCGAGTCGACCCGCGCTGCCCAACGGTTTGTCGCCGAGGTCGATTCGGCTGCCGTGATGGTCAACGCCAGCACCCGCTTCACCGACGGCGGCGAGTTCGGGTTCGGCGCCGAAATTGGCATCTCAACCCAAAAGCTGCACGCCCGTGGACCAATGGGCCTGCCCGAAATGACCACGACGAAATACGTCGTGACCGGCGATGGGCACGTCCGCTAGCTCGCACACCCGTCGTCGCAGTTAGACTCCGGCTATGACTTTCCTCAACGTTGCCATGGAAGCGGCCGAGACCGGCGGCGACAACGCCTACCTCATTGGCGGAGTGGCCCTTGTTGTCTTGTTTGGACTCATGATCGGCCTGATCGCCTTCGGCGCCGGGCGGGATCACTCCTGACCACCGCACGCCGCCGCATCGGCGTGATGGGTGGGACGTTTGATCCCATCCACCACGGCCACTTGGTGGCGGCCAGCGAGGTGCAGGCATGGTTTGACCTCGATGAGGTCATCTTCGTGCCCACCGGGCAGCCCTGGCAGAAGTCAGATCGTGTGGTCAGCCCGGCTGAGCATCGCTATCTGATGACGGTGGTCGCGACGGCGTCCAACCCTCGGTTCACGGTGTCGCGAGTTGATATTGATCGCGATGGGCCGACGTACACGATTGACACGCTGCGCGACCTGACCGCCGAACACCCCGACACCGACCTCTACTTCATCACCGGGGCCGACGCGCTGGCTGCCATCTTGACCTGGCGCAACGCCGAGGAACTCTTTGAGCTCGCCCACTTCGTCGGCTGCACGAGACCCGGGTTTGAGATGGGTGCCGACACTTTGGATGGCATCCCGGCCGACCGGGTGACGATCATTGAGATTCCAGCCCTAGCGATCTCGTCCACTGACTGTCGACAGCGCAGACACTCGGGTGAACCGGTGTGGTATCTCGTGCCAGACGGCGTCGTGCAATACATCGCAAAACACGATCTCTATGCCCCAGCGGAGTCTGCATGAGTGCCACCGAACGCGCCCTGACTTTGGCGCGTGCCGCTGCTGTTGCCGCTGCCGACAAACTTGCCACCAACGTCTTGGCCTTTGATGTGTCCGAACAGTTGGTGATCACCGACATTTTCGTGCTCGCCTCGGCCTCCAACGAGCGCCAGGTGCGTGCCATCGTCGACAACGTCGAAGATGAACTGCGCGAACTCGGCGCCAAGCCCGTGCGCCGCGAAGGTGATCGCGAGAGTCGGTGGGTGCTCATCGATTACGCCGACATCATCGTGCACGTGCAACACGAAGAAGAGCGCGCGTTCTACGCCCTCGAACGCCTCTGGCGCGACTGCCCGGCAGTCACCCTCGATCTCCCGTGACCCGTCGCATCGTCTTGTTGCGGCACGGTCGCACCGAGTGGAACATGGTTGACCGCGCTCAAGGCTGGGCCGATGTGCCACTTGATGACGTGGGACTTGCCCAAGCTCGAGCCTGTGCCCCGTCGATGGTTGCCTATCAGGCGTCTCTCTTGTGGGGCAGTGACCTGATGCGGGCTCGGCAGACAGCCGAGGTCGTTGCCGAGGCCACCGGACTCACACCGGTGTGGGATGAGCGCCTGCGCGAATACAACGTCGGCCTTCGCAGCGGCCTGAC
>CALMMO010000423.1 GCA_937868455.1 uncultured Marmoricola sp. | reverse complement strand
AGCGAGGGGGAGCACGCGGGCCGGCTATTGATGGTGGCCAGTGACCGGATCAGTGCCTTTGACCATGTGTTGGCCTCCACGATCCCCGACAAGGGGGAGATTCTGACCCGGATGAGCCTGTGGTGGTTCGAGCAACTTGGGGTTGCTCATCACGTGGTGAGCACTGATGTGCCCGCGCAGGTCAAGGGTCGGGCGGTGATCTGTGCCGAGTTGGAGATGTTCCCGGTCGAATGCGTCGCACGGGGCTATCTGACCGGGTCGGGGTTGGTCGACTATCTGGCCACTGGCGAGGTGTGCGCCGTGCCGCTTCCGCCCGGCTTAGTCGACGGTTCCCGGCTCCCCGAGCCGATCTTCACTCCGGCAAGCAAGGCTGCGGTGGGGGATCACGATGAGAACGTGTCCTACGCCGCTGTCGAGGCAGTCGTCGGCTCGCAAACCGCAGCAGATCTGCGCGAGCTGACCCTCTCGATCTATCGCACTGCCGAAAACATTGCGCGTGATCGCGGCATCTTGTTGGCCGACACCAAGTTTGAGTTTGGCCACCGAACTGGCGATAGCCAGATCGTGTTGGCTGATGAGGCCTTGACCCCCGACTCCTCACGTTTTTGGCCCGCCGACGATTGGGAGCCGGGCCGCGCTCAGGCTTCCTATGACAAGCAGATCGTGCGTAACTGGCTGCTCTCACCGGCCAGTGGCTGGGACAAATCCAGCGATGCACCACCTCCAGCGCTGCCCGATGAGGTCATCGACCGCACCCGCAGTCGGTACGTCGAGGCTTACGAGCGACTCACGGGGCTCAGCTGGTGAGCAAGGTTGAGGTGCTGATCAAGGCACCGATCGCGCAGACCTTTGCCTATCTGGCTGATCCTCGAAATCGGCCCGAGTGGCAGTCGTCCTTGAAGTGGGTCGAGATGCTCGACTCGGGCGAGCCACGCACAGGCATGCGCTGGATCGACGTCACTTCGGTGCCCGGGATCCGGCCCTCGATGGAGATCACCGAATGCGCGCCGTACCGCGTCTGGAGCGAACGCGGCACGTGGGCGGGCGTCAGCGCAGACCTCAAGCTCTCCTTCACTCAAACTCTGCACGGCACGAGGGTGGTCGCTGACTTCGAGGTGACCGGGGGAGGGATCTGGAGGTTTGCCAGTGTCTTTGCCCAAACCATGGCGCCCAAGGCGTTGGCCGCTGACTTGGCCCGAGCAGGTGCACTGATCGAAGCCGAGCACAAGTAGGTTGGCCCTGTCGGCGTTTATCTAGGAGGCACCTATGTACAACCTGTCGGTCTTGCTCGAAGACTCGGCCAGAAGGTACCCCGATCGTGACGCGGTCGTGTTTGGCGACATGCGACTCAACTACGCCACGGTCAATGCGTTTGCCAATCAGATCGCCAACGCCTTGGTCGCCAAAGGCATCAAGCCTGGTGACAAGGTTGCGCTGAGTTGTCCGAACCTCCCCTACTTCCCGATTGTGTACTACGCCATCCTCAAAGCCGGGGCGGTCGTCGTACCTCTCAATGTGCTGCTCAAGGGTCGCGAGATCGCCTATCACCTCAAAGATGCCGACGCGAAGGCCTACTTCTGCTTTGAAGGCTCCGCGGAGTTGCCGATGGGCGCCGAGGGCTGGGCTGGATTCAAGGAGGCGCACACGTGCGAACACTTCGTCTTGATCACGGCCGCGTTGGGTGCACCAAGCCCAATCGAGGGAGCCCAGACGCTCACCGAAGCTCTTGAGGGTGCGCCCGCGACCTTCGAATCAGTGTCGACAAACGAAACTGATGCCGCGGTGATCCTCTACACCTCGGGTACGACAGGCCAACCTAAAGGCGCGGAGCTAAGCCACTCCAACTTGATGCTCAACGCGTTGACCAGCAACCGCCTTTTCAATGCGGGCGACCAGCCCGACCGGCACCTTGTCACGCTGCCGCTCTTTCACTCATTCGGGTCGACTGTGCAGATGAACGCAGGCTTCTCCATGGCAGCCACCTTGGTGCTGTTGCCTCGATTTGAGGCACGCACTGCTGTCGACTTGATGCAGAAAGAAAACATCACCTTCTTCGCCGGAGTGCCCACCATGTGGTGGGGGCTGCTGGACGCGCTCACTGAGGAAGACGATGTGGATCTCATCGCACGCAACCTTCGCGTGGCCGTCTCAGGCGGTGCCTCGTTGCCGGTGGAGATCATCAGGCGAGTCAGCGAGCGGTTCGGGGTGCAGATCCTGGAGGGCTACGGACTCTCT
>CALMMO010000422.1 GCA_937868455.1 uncultured Marmoricola sp. | reverse complement strand
AAACACGTTGGCCTGTACGACACCGTGGTTGCGCTATGACCGTGATGCCTAAGGCGGCATAGGCCGCGCGTAGGTCCTGGCCCTTGCTCCAGGTGCACTAGCCCCGAAGTACCGCCACAGCGTCATCAATGGAGTCGACCAAGTGCACGAGGTCGCTGCGCTCGGCGAAGAGTGCTTTGAGCAGGGGCCAGGCCGGGTAGGTGTCGGTCCAGTGTTCGTAGCCGACGAGCACCATGGGCGAGACGGTGGTGCGGTCGTAGAACTTTTCACACCCCGCCTGGAAGATCTCTTGGACCGTGCCTGCGGAGCCGGGCAGGAAGATGACGCCCTCGTCGCAAAGGTCGAGCAGCACGTGCTCGCGAATTGAGTTGGCGAAGTACTTCGCGATGTCGGTGGCAAATGCGTTGGGCGGCTCATGGCCGTAGTGCCAGGTGGGCACGCCCAAGGATGCGGTGCCTGGCTCGAAGCTCGCCTTGACCTCGAGGGCGAGGGCGGCCCAGGCGGTGGCGTCGGGGGTGAACTGCGGCACCTGAGCCAGTTTTTGGCAGGCGACCTCGACGCTGTCGAGAGGGTGCTGAGCAAGCCACGCTCCAAGGTTGGCGGCCTCCATGGCTCCGGGACCGCCGCCGGTGGCGACATCCCAATGCTGGGCCAATTGATGACCAAGACGCGCAGCCTGGAGGTAGTCGCTGGTGCCACGACGAACCGCGTGGCCGCCCATCACCCCCACAAATCGCCGGGCGCGGGCATATTCGGCCAAGGCGTCATCGACCGCGTGGTCGTGCAAGGCCGCAGCAAGGGTGTGGTCGAGGGTGTTGAGTTGCTGCGACCAGGCCCAGATGCGACCGTCGGGGGTGTCGGAGTAGCCCCCGGCAAGGCCGTCGTACAACTCATCAGCGGTGTAGAGGTTGGGGCGATAGGGGTTGAAGGGCACATCGGGGATGCGCGGGAAAACCAGGCCGCCACGACGACGTATGTCGGACTCGACTCCGCTATCGAATCGGCAGCCCAAGAACACTGAACCGACCAATTCGATGGAGGCCAGATCGACGCCGCGCAGATCCAATCCATGGATGTGCCAGCCGCGAAAAGAGCGCTTTGAAGCGACATGGTCGTGCCACTGATCCATCGATTCGATCTCGGTTTGCTGATGCGCAGCGGCCATAGGCGCGACCGTATCTGATGACCTTGCTCGTTGCAGGTGAATCCCGCATGGCTGGGCGACTTGTGCGAGCCCGGGGGACACCCCCTACCCTGGCCAATATGAGCACTGTGCGCGACTGGCCGATGTTGATTGCTGGCGAATGGGTCACTGGCCCAGACCAACTCACCGTCTCGATGCCATACGACAATTCTTTGGCGGGTACGACGACGTATGCGTCGCCCGATCAGGTCGAACAAGCTGTGGCAGCTGCCCACGCAGTGCGCCATGAGGCAGCCAATTTGCCGATCTTCACTAGGGCCGAAGCCCTCATGCACATCAGTCGTCGACTGGCGGAGCGAGCTGATGAGATCGCTGAACTCATCACCAGCGAAAACGGCAAGCCGCTCATGTGGGCCAAGGCCGAGGCTGGTCGTGCCGTCAGTGTGTTCCGCTGGGCTGCCGAGCACGCCCGCCAGTGGTCGGGTGAAGTGATGCGCCTCGACACCGATGCCGCAGCCGCCGGGCGGATGGCCTACGTCAAGCGCGTGCCCAAGGGGGCCGTGTTGGCGATCAGCCCCTTC
>CALMMO010000421.1 GCA_937868455.1 uncultured Marmoricola sp. | reverse complement strand
GTTGCAACCTGGGTGAAGTGACAACTCGGGTACTTAACCTGGGATTTCGACACCCGGGCGTCAGCCCGGGATCACCGCAAACCCCTGCACCTCAACAAGCGCCTCGATGTCCCACAAACGGGAAACTCCGATGCCGGCCATGGCGGGGTAGTTGCGACCAATCAGGCGCTTCCACACTTCCCCGATCTCGCGGGCGTGGGCTTTGTAGTCATCCATGTCGACGATGTAGATCGTGAGGCTGGCCAGGTGCTCGGGAGCGCCGCCAGCAGCCTCTAAAGCGGTCAACACAGAAGTCAGTGCCTTCTCGAACTGCTCGACAACCGTCTCCCCGACGATCACACCGTTGCTGTCCAGAGCAGTTTGGCCAGCCAAGAACACCACTCGCCCGGAGCCGACTACCGCGTGAGAGAACCCGCTGGGTTTGCCCAAAGTGGGCGGGTTGATGAATTCGATGCTCATACGACTGCTCCCCCGTCGATGTTGAGGCCTTGGCCGTTGATGGCCCCGTTGGTGACGCATTGCATCACGGCTGAGGCGACCTCTTCGGGGGTGATCAGGCGGCCGATGGGTTGCTTAGCCTCGAGTGCCGACCGCGCCTCTGCGAGGGATCGTCCGGTCTTGGCGACGATGCCGGCGATGGTGGCGTCGGTCATGGGTGTGTCGACGTACCCAGGACACACCGCATTGACTGTCACACCCTTGGTCGCGACTTCGGCGGCGGCCGATCGAACCAGTCCGAGCACGCCGTGCTTGCTGGCGGTGTAGGCAGAGATGTAGGGCTCCCCGATCTTGGCGGCCACCGATGCCACCACGACAACGCGACCAAAACCAGCCTCGATCATCGAGGGCAGCACCCGACGGATGCAGCGAAACGGCGCGGTGAGGTTCAAGTCGAGCATCCGCTGCCAGTCCTCATCGGTGGTGCGTACGACGGACGCCGAAACTCCCGCACCCGCATTGGCCACCAGCACCGAGACCGGACCCCACTGCTTTTCGATGTCAGCAAAAAGCGACTCCACGAACGCTGGATCAGTGATGTCGCCAGTGATCACCATGGAAACACCTGGGCACGCAGCTGCAGATTCGTCTAATTCGGCGCGGTTGCGAGCGGTCAAAACCACCCGGTAGCCAGCTTGACTCAAGGCCAAAGCAACGGCTCGGCCGATGCCCCGACCTGCTCCGGAAACGCATGCAACAGGTTGGTAGGCCACGTTTGGGAGTTTGCCAACGTCTATAACGACCGTCAACACTACGACATATGAGTGCGGTCAAAGATGCCTTCGTGATTGATGCGGTGCGCACCGCATTTGGCAAGAACCGAGGCGCACTTTCGGGGATCCGCACCGACGATCTGGCCGCGCTGCCGTTAGCCGAGTTGGTCGCACGCCACCCGAATCTCGATCCCGCCCGAATTGATGACATTTACTACGGCAACACCAACGGGGCCGGCGAAGAGAACCGAAACGTCGCCCGCATGGCGGCACTCATCGCAAAGCTGCCTGTGAGCGTCCCGGGCGCCACAGTTAACCGTCTGTGCGCTTCAGGGGCGGAGGCCTTTATCCAAGCCCAGCGGGCAGTCGCGGTTGGCGAAGCCGATCTGGTGGTTGCCGGCGGAGTCGAGGGGATGAGCCGGGCACCATTCGTGCTGCAGCGCCCGACCGACGGGTTCCCGGCCACAATGGAGCTGCACCAAACCGCACTGGGCTGGCGCATGATCAACCCTCAGTTCCCCGATGACTGGACCCGCTCTTTGGGAGAGTGCGCCCAACGTATTGGTGAAGAGGTCGGGGTCACTCGCGATGAGATGGATGCCTTCGCAGCCCGATCGCACGACCGAGTTGCCGCAGCCTATGAGGCGGGATATCACGACGGGTTCGTGATGCCGGTTGGATCGTTGACTCGTGATGAGTCACTGCGGCCCACCACCACAATCGAATCACTGCGCACCCTCAAACCGGCCTTCACTCCCGATGGCTCGGTCACGGCTGGCAACTCCTCGCCCGTCAACGACGGCGCCCTCGCCGCCTTCATCGGCACTGCTGAGATCGCCGCCGAGATGGGGGTGGAGCCACTGGGTCGCCTCGTCAGTTCGGCGACCATCGCGGTTTCGCCCGAGCGATTTGCGGTCGCTCCGGTGCCGGCGATCAACAAACTGCTGACCCGGGCTGGGCTCGCTCACGCTGATATCGACCTGTGGGAGATCAACGAGGCGTTCGCGGCCGTCGTACTCAGTTGCCTGCGGCAACTGCCCATCGATCCCGAGCGAGTCAACGTCAATGGCGGCGCCATCGCCATCGGCCACCCCCTGGGGGCCTCGGCGCCACGAGTAATTGTGGATTTGTGTCGCGAATTGCGTCGCCGTGGCGGCGGATGGGGCGTTGCCGCGGCCTGCATCGGCGTCGGACTCGGCCAAGCGGTCTTAGTGCACGTCTAACCCAAGAAGGAGCAGTTCCCATGATCAAGGTCGAGGACTTCACCGACGTCACCTACGTGGTCGAAGAGGACTCCTTCGCAGTCATCACCATCAACCGCCCCGAGCGATACAACGCATTCCGCGGCCGCACCGTCGATGAGTTGATCGCCGCATTCAAGATGGCGTGGGCAGACAGCCGCGTGGCCGCAGTGATCTTGACCGGCACTGGCGAGAAGGCTTTCTGCAGCGGCGGTGATGTGAAGGAGCGCGCCGAGACCGGCGGGTACGGCGAAACCGAAACCGGCCTATTTGAGATCCAGATGCTCCATGAGGTGATGCGCGCGATCCCCAAGCCGGTGATCGCGGCGGTCAACGGGGTCGCTGTGGGCGGAGGGCACGTGCTGCACGTGATCTGCGACCTCTCCGTGGCCGCCAGCACAGCCCGCTTCGGCCAAACCGGACCTCGAGTTGGGTCCTTCGATGCTGGCTACGGCTCTGGCTATCTTGCTCGGGTCGTCGGGGAAAAGCGGGCCCGCCAAATCTGGTTCCTCCTCGACTTGTACGACGCCGAAACCGCTGAGCGCTGGGGGCTCGTGAACGATGTGGTCGCGCCTGAGGATCTGATGGACAAGGCCCGTGAGTACGCCCGCAAGATTGCGTCGTACTCCCCCACCGCATTGCGATTCCTCAAGCACGCGTTCAACGCCGACACCGATCACCTGGGCGGCATCGGCAACGTCGCCTTTGCTGGGCTCGACATGTTCGTGCATTCACCTGAGGGGCAAGAGGGTGCCGCAGCGTTCGCCGAAAAGCGGCCGCCGGACTTCTCGCAGTACCGCTAAGCCATATGTCGATCCGTTGACCATCGTGACGAAAGGGGCATACGCTGCCGGTCACTCACAGCTACTACGCAGGGAGTGAAATGCATCTGGCACCGTCTGCTCACGTTGACACCTTTTGTCGCGACAACTTGCCTCCACAGGACCAGTGGCCGCAGTTCTTGTTTGACCTGCCCGAGTTGCACTACCCCGAGCGCCTCAACTGCGCCGTGGAGTTGCTCGACAAGACCATCGCCGCTCATGGCGGGGATCGTCCGTGCCTGCTCTCGCCCGCCGGAGAGCGCTGGACCTACGACGACTTGCTACGGGTTTCTAACCAAGTCGCTCACGTCCTTGTTGATGATTACGGCGTCGTGCCGGGCAATCGCGTCTTGTTGCGCGGACCAAACAACCCGTGGCTAGTTGCTTGTTGGTTTGGAGTAGTCAGGGCGGGTGCCGTGGCGGTCACGACCATGCCCATGCTGCGTGGCGGTGAAATCGCGACCATCGCCGAGATTGCTGAACTCGATCTGGCCATGTGCGATGAGCGCTTCCTCGATGACCTGGCCGCGGCCAACATCCCCAACCTCCGCACCATTGCGTACGGCGGGTCCGACGGCCTCACCACCATGGTCACCGCCAAGAGCGAAGCCTTCACTCCGGTCGACACCGCCGCCGATGACGTCGTGCTGCTCGCCTTCACCTCCGGCACGACTGGGCGACCTAAGGCCACGATGCACTTCCATCGCGATGTGCTCGCCAACGCCGACACTTTCTCCAAGCACGTGCTGCAACCGGTCGCCGACGATGTCTTTGCTGGCACCCCTCCACTCGCGTTCACCTTCGGTCTCGGGGGACTCGTGGTGTTCCCGATGCGGGTGGGTGCCTCGACTCTGCTGATCGAGATGGCAAGTCCTGATGCCTTGGCGAACCTCAT
>CALMMO010000420.1 GCA_937868455.1 uncultured Marmoricola sp. | reverse complement strand
CAGAGACTCGCTTTGCAGCCCGAGCACTCCCTCGCTGGGTTGGGTCGATGCCCGCCAGGTGTGGGTGCCAACCGTTTGAGCAGGCGCACTGAACGTTGCTTGGCCCGCCTCGTCTTGCGCCGCAGTGCCCTTCGGCACCCAGGTGCCTTGGTCGAGCATTTCGAAGGAAACCAATTGGTCCGCACGTGCTGGCACCGCTGTTGCCTTGAGTTGAGAACTCTCGCCACGAAGTCGCTCGGTTGGGCCAGTCAAGGTGAGGCCTGTTGAGGCCAACTTGATGACAAAGCGTGCGGAGTACCTCGTGCGGTACCTAACTCCGGCGATCTTTGTCTCGGGAGCTTTGATGCGCAATGTCCGCGAGCGCAAGGCAACCCAAGACAACTGGTAGGTGCCGTCTGCGATGGATCGGCCAGTCACCAACGTGCGCCAACGAGAGCCGGATCGATATTGCAGTTTGACTGTCCGCACTACCGGAGCACCCACCGTGCCCGCGAAGCTCACGGTTTCGCCCTTGATGGGATTCACCGGTGAAAAAGTGGGGGTTGGTAGCGGGCTCACGGCTGCCATTGATGGCACTGCCACGGCACCCAAGGTGGCGATCAGCAGCCAGGCCAGGGCAAGCGCGGCAACCCGGATTCTCCTCATGGGCATTAGTAGACACCGAGACCGTCGATTTGGCACAAAACAAATCGCATCACGAGCGCCAGCTAAGCTTGACCCTTGTGACTGCATCCCCCGAAGGCCGCAAACTGCTGCGCATCGAAGCACGCAATGCCGAGGTGCCGATTGAGCGCAAGCCTGAGTGGATCAAGACCCGGGCGCGTATGGGTCCGCAGTACACCGAACTCATGGGCTTGGTGAAGTCCGAGGGGTTGCACACGGTGTGCCAAGAGGCTGGTTGCCCCAACATCTATGAGTGCTGGGAAGACCGCGAAGCGACCTTCCTCATCGGCGGCGAGCAGTGCACCCGACGCTGCGACTTTTGCCAAATCGACACCGGCAAACCCGCTGACCTAGACCGTGACGAGCCTCGACGCGTGGCCGAATCAGTCAAGGCGATGGGCCTGCGTTACGCGACCATCACCGGTGTTGCCCGCGATGACCAACCTGATGGTGGAGCTTGGCTGTATGCCGAGACCGTGCGAGTCATCCACGAGGTCAACCCCGGCTGCGGCGTGGAGAACCTGATCCCTGACTTCAACGGCGACCCGACCTTGCTGACCGAGGTGTTTGACTCCAAGCCTGAAGTGCTCGCCCACAACCTCGAGACCGTGCCACGCATCTTTAAGCGCATCCGCCCGGCCTTCCGTTATGAGCGCTCCCTCGACGTGATCACCCAAGCGCGCACTTACGGTTTGGTCACCAAGTCCAACCTGATCTTGGGCATGGGTGAAACTCGCGCCGAAGTCTCTGAGGCGTTGGTCGACCTGCACGCCGCCGGGTGTGACCTGGTCACGATCACTCAGTACCTGCGCCCATCGCGGCGCCACCACCCCATCGAGCGCTGGGTCAAGCCAGAAGAGTTCGTCGAGTTGGCTGCCGAAGCCGAGGAGATCGGATTCGCCGGGGTGCTCAGCGGCCCGCTGGTGCGTTCGTCGTACCGTGCTGGCAGGCTGTACCAGCAAGCCATGGACCGGCGCGCCTCGGCGACGACGTCCTGATTTCATCCACACCACTTGAGCGAAAGATCACCCATGGCCAAGGAACCCAAGCCGAAGAAGGCGAAGAAGCCCAGCCGCATCAAGCAGATGTGGGAGATGTACACCATGACGCGGGAGGCCGACCCCAAGATCGGTCTGATCTTGCTGGCATGGTTCCTGGGCGTTGGCGCGGTCGTGGCTTTGATCGGCATCTTGTTGCCCGGCGCTAGCCTCGTGCTGCCGATCGTCACTGGTGTTCTAGCTGGACTGCTTGCGGCCTTGATCATCTTTGGCCGCCGCGGTCAGCGTGCGGCACTGAGCCAAGTGGAGGGGCGCCCCGGCGGTGCCGCAGCCGCCCTGAGCCTTCTCAAGCGTGGCTGGAACCTCAAGCCTGCGATCGCCTTTAACAAGCAACAAGACTTGGTGCACCGCCTGATTGGCCCTCCAGGCATCGTGTTGATCGGTGAGGGCAACCCCAACCGACTCAAGGCACTGATGTTGGCTGAGCGACGCAAGCACGAGCGAGTCGTTGAAGGCATCCCGATGCATGAAGTTGTGGTGGGCGACGGCGCTGGCCAGGTGAGCATCTACAAACTGACCGCGCACATGCAGAAGATGCGTCGTGAGGTGAAGCCTGCGGCCATCACCGACATCATCAACCGTCTCAAGGCGATTGATGCGACTCGTTCGCCGCTGCCTATCCCCAAGGGGCCGATGCCGACCAGCATGAAGGGCGCTCGCTCCTCGATGCGGGGCCGCTGACCCCAACCGCATGGCACGATGACCGCATGGCGGGACTAGGAGCACGCGCGACCCGACGCGGAGTTGTCGCTGCAGCGTTAGCCACCACAGTGGTGGGCTGTAGCGATGAGACAGTGGGCGGGCACCCGTTGCCGGTGGAAAGGTCGGGCTCAGGTAGCTCGAAAGGCAAGCCCAACCTGTTGGTGATCATCACTGATGATCAGCGCTGGGATCACTTCTCGGCTTCGCCGAGTGCGCCGAAGTACCTCCACACGCCCGCCATCGATGCTCTGGCTAACGCCGGAGTGCGCTGTGACAACGCCTTCGTGACCACAGCGCTCTGCTCGCCAAGTCGAGCCACTTTCTTGACCGGCACCTATGCCTCGCGCCACGGCGTGCGCAACAACCTGACCGCCTGGGATCCGGCCTTGACCACGGTCTTTGAGCCCCTCATGGCCTCTGGCTATGACTGTGCATTCATCGGCAAGTGGCACATGCCAGGCGGAGTGCCTGACCTGCGCGGGGTGGACAGGTTCGTCACGTTCACCGCCCAAGGCGGACAGGGGCAGTACTTCGACTGTCCCCTACTCATTGACGGGGTGATGACACCTAGGCCTGGCAAATACATCACCGAAGACCTCACCACCCAGGCCTTGAGTTGGCTCGATGAACGCGATGAGCAAACCCCGTGGTGTCTATATCTGGCTCACAAGGCCGTGCACCACCAATTTGAACCACCTGCCCACTTGCTAGGCACGATGGATGACGTCGATCTCTCCGACATGCCACCCGAGGCCTATGCGTTCATGACCACGCTGGATCGCAACGTGTGGGAAGGCACTGTGGCCGGGCTGGAGCGCAACTACCGCCGCTACCTCGAAACTGTGCTCGGACTGGATGAGCAAATTGGCCGTCTGCTCGACTCGATCGACCTCACCAACACCTACGTCGTGTTCACCAGCGACAACGGCTACTCCTGGGGCGAGCACGTTGTGAGCGGCAAACGCTGGGCCTATGAAGAAAACACTCGCGTGCCATTCTTGGTGGCCGGTCCAGGCATCTCCGCTGGCAGCCATGACCAACTGGTGACCAACGCCGATCTGGCTCCCACGTTGCTGGAGTGGGCCGGGGCGGCGCCACTGCCCGAGGCTCAAGGTCGCTCGCTAGCGCCCCTGCTGGCCGGTCGCACGCAGTCCCTGCGTGATGACTTCATGTATGAGTACTTCCTCGACTTCCCCTACAACGTGCCCGCCATGCAGGCCGTGCGCACCGATGACTGGCTGTGGATCGAGTTCGACTCCGACCTTGCCCCGGAGCTATACGACGTGCACAAAGACCCACACACTCGCACCAATCTGAGCACCAGCGAGCCCGAGGTGGCCACCACCTTGGCGGCCCGACTCTCGGCCCTGCGCGCCGATGTCGCGGCGGGGGCTGTGGTGTGAAACGACTGATCGCCGCGCTGCTGCCAGCACTGGTCTTCCTGCTCGGAGATCAAACTGTGCTCGCCTTCTCGGGTCGACCCGCCTCACTTGGAGACGCCTATCAGGTCGTGTTGCCGCTGGCTGCCCTGTGTCGCTATGCGGGGATGTTCGCACTGGCCGGGGTGGCCTGGTGGCTGATTCGTCGCAGCCAAGGTGGGCGCTGGCTTCAAGCCTTGGCCCTGGTGAGCGGACCAGTCAGTTATGCGATCAGCGCCTCATGGCAGATGTCGTCGTACTTCCCGGCCGGGGAGGCCGCCTATTACGCCCTCAACCCGCTCGTCGTTGCGGCGTTGGGAGCTTCGGCTGCCTGGGCAGCTGTTGCTGAGAAGGTGTGGCGACGCGCGTTGT
>CALMMO010000419.1 GCA_937868455.1 uncultured Marmoricola sp. | reverse complement strand
TGTTTGACCCCACGGGCGCGTTGCTGATCTCGGTGGGTGATGGGGTGATGGGTGACTTTGGCATCGACATGACTCAAGGAGTGCGCGCCCAGAACCCCAAGGTGCTGGCAGGCAAGATCCTCCGCGTCGATCCCGCTACTGGGCGTGGGTTGCCAGATAACCCGATGTTTGAAGCCGACCATCCCGAGTCGAACCAAAGCCGAGTGTTGGCCATGGGCTTGCGCAACCCGTTTCGGATGACCTTGCACGGCGAGGATTTGTACGTCGGCGATGTGGGGTTCATGGACACCGAAGAGATCAACAAAGTCGTGCCAGGGGGCAACTACGGCTGGCCTTGCATCGAAGGCACTGCCAATAGAGGCGATGCAGCTGGTCCCGTGTGTGCGGGGCTGCAAGATGGGTCGGTGACAACTCAGGCGCCGTGGTTTAGCTACCCACATGGCATGACGGCGTCAGTTACGGCCGGCGCATTCTTAGACTCGCCGGGCTTCCCTGACGAGTTTGAGTCGACGTACCTCTTTGGCGACTTCGCCCGCTCCCAGATATTCACACTGAGCCAGGGCCAGCAGAAGGTGTTTGCCTACGGCGACGTTGCGGGGATGCCGGTGAAGTTTGGGGCCGGTCCAGATAACTGGCTGTGGTACGTCTCGGTCGCGACTGGAGACCTGCGCCGGATCAGCTATGACCCGACGTCCAGCTCATGCCCAGCGCGCGCATTCGCGGGCCGCCATTTTGATTCGGCGTTGCCCGACGCGTTGCTCAATCCTCCTGTGGTCACGACCTGCGCTGACAGCGCGCCTAGCGGGGTCGGATACACGCCGCCACCGGGGGCCGCTGGCTCGTTTGGATGCACCACCCAGTGGCCCCGCAACCCTCGCCTCGCTCCCGGCCGCTCCACCCTGAGCGCTCACAGTTCAGGCACGCTCAGGGTTGAGGTTGACGGGGCGGTTGTCACTGATTCGTTTGTGGTGCCGGCTCACAGTGATTCGACCTCGATCAAGGTGACCTTGGCAGTGTTTGGTGCCAGCGATCCCGACTTCGAGCTGTCGTGGACCAGACAAGCTGGATCCAGCGTGTCAATCACGGGCGTGACCAATGGGCAACGAGTGGAAGGCGGCGAAACCATCGGGTGGCACGTCACCGCAGTAGGCCCGGACGGACAGGCCCTCCCAGCCTCGAGCGTCACCTCACGGATCTCGTTGTTGCACTACTCCCCAGATGAGTACGTCGCAGCCCATGCCCACCCATCTGGCACATTCACAGGTCTCGATGGCACGTTCGAACCCGACGACGATCACGCCCCGGGCTATTCGGTGTTCCGCATTGACGCCTGGACAACCGGAGACCAGGTGGGTGAGGCCGAGCCGCTATTCATCTGCATGCTCGGCAGTGCCGTTGGCCCATGCCGCTGAGCCTCGCTAGGCAAACCTCGCCATTCCGCGATCGAGCGCATCGATGATGTAGCTACGCACGTCGGCAGGTTCGATGATGTGGTCCACCGAGCCGACTTGCCTGGCCCGATCGATGGTGTGGATGTCATCGAACTCTTCGGAGACCTCACCGAGTTTCTCCGAGCGCACTTGGGCAGAGATCGTCGCCAACTCCGCGCGCAGGCGTCCGGCCTCTGTTCCTGAGGCGCCATCGAGGGCCTCACGTGCGGCCACGACTCGTGGGTCCTTCTCGGTGCGGGTCTTCGTCTCGCGAGCAAACACCGTTGCGGCCGCG
>CALMMO010000418.1 GCA_937868455.1 uncultured Marmoricola sp. | reverse complement strand
TGCCGCTGGCGCGTCGGCCCAGCGAGGTCTCAGTGACGCCGTGGTGCGCGACATCTCTGGGAAGAAGAACGAGCCCGAGTGGATGTTGGAGTTGCGTTTGAAGGGGCTTCGACTTTTCGAGCGCAAGCCGATGCCGACGTGGGGATCAGATCTCTCCTCGATCGACTTCGACAACATCAAATACTTCGTGCGGTCCACCGAGAAGCAAGCCCAATCATGGGAAGACCTGCCCGAGGACATCAAGAACACCTACGACCGTCTCGGCATCCCTGAGGCCGAGAAGCAGCGTCTGGTTGCTGGCGTTGCCGCGCAGTACGAATCCGAAGTGGTCTACCACCAAATTCGTGAAGACCTTGAAGAACAAGGCGTCATCTTCCTTGACACCGACACCGCGCTTCGCGAGCACGAAGACATCTTCAAGGAGTACTTCGGCACGATCATCCCGGTTGGTGACAACAAGTTCGCCGCGCTCAACACCAGTGTTTGGTCTGGCGGGTCATTCATCTACGTCCCACCGGGTGTGCACGTCGACATTCCCCTGCAGGCCTATTTCCGGATCAACACCGAGAACATGGGGCAGTTCGAGCGCACCCTGATCATCGTTGATGAGGGCGCTTACGTGCACTACGTCGAGGGCTGCACTGCGCCGATCTACAAGTCCGATTCGCTGCACTCCGCGGTGGTCGAGATCCTCGTCAAGAAGGGCGGCCGCTGCCGCTACACGACCATCCAGAACTGGTCGAACAACGTCTACAACTTGGTGACCAAGCGAGCAGTGTGCGAGGCCGGGGCCACCATGGAGTGGGTCGATGGCAACATCGGTTCGAAGGTGACGATGAAGTACCCAGCGGTCTACCTGATGGGTGAGCACGCCAAGGGTGAGACTCTCTCGATCGCCTTTGCAGGCGAAGGGCAACACCAAGATGCCGGCGCCAAGATGGTTCACGCAGCGCCCAACACTTCCTCGAGCATTCTGAGCAAGTCGGTCGCGCGAGGCGGAGGCCGTACGTCGTACCGCGGACTCATCCAAATCAACGAAGGCGCACACGGGTCGAAGTCCAACGTGCTGTGCGACGCGCTCTTGGTTGATCAGATCAGCCGCAGCGACACCTACCCCTACGTCGACATTCGTGAAGATGATGTCTCGATGGGCCACGAGGCCAGCGTCTCGAAGGTGAGCGAAGACCAACTGTTCTACCTGATGTCTCGAGGCATGGAGCAAGACGAGGCCATGGCAATGATCGTGCGCGGCTTCGTCGAGCCGATCGCCAAGGAACTCCCGATGGAGTACGCCCTCGAACTCAACCGCCTCATCGAACTCCAGATGGAAGGCGCTGTCGGCTAACACCGCAGTCGCCCATTGTTCGCAAGCAACGAAAGAAGACCAGTGACCATTACCGAGTCCGTGCGCTCCGCTGTGGAGATGGACCGAGTGGAGAGCCACCTCAACCCCCGCGCGTCCTATGACCTCGCTGATTTCCCCATGCCCACCGGCCGTGAGGAAACCTGGCGTTTCACCCCGCTGAAGCGGCTGCGGGGCCTCTTGGCAGGCGACCCGTCGAGTGCGTGCCTGGAGTGGGAAGTGTCGTTGCCCGAGGGGGTGACGATGCCGATCATCTCGACCGAAGAGGCAATGCGACGAGGGCTGGCGCCCAATGAGCGCCCAGCCGCGCTGGCCGTGGCGAACGCCGGCGGCGCGCAGGTGATCGATATTCCGGCCGACTTCGAGTCCGACGAACCCATCATGATTCGCCTGCACGGCACTGGTGTTGAGCCGGTGGTCTGGGGTCAGATCCTGATCCAGGCTGGCGCACATTCGCGGGCGACCTTGGTCATCGAACACACCGGCAACGCGACCTACAGCACGATCACCTCGGTGATCGTTGGCGACGGCGCCAACCTCAACATGGTGAGCATCCAAGACTGGGATGACGAGACCGTGCATCTGGGCCGCGATTCCATCCGTGTGGGTCGCGACGCGAGCGTGCGCCACACCGCTGTTTCTTTCGGCGGTGATCTGGTGCGGGTCCACACCAACGTGGAGTACGCCGGACCAGGCGGATCTGCAGAGTTGCTCGGCCTCTACTTCGCCGACGAGGGCCAGCACATCGAGCA
>CALMMO010000417.1 GCA_937868455.1 uncultured Marmoricola sp. | reverse complement strand
CCGCACTGCCCAAAGATGTGTACTTGGCTGTCTGGGATCCATTGGTTGAGGGTGAGGGAGGTCGAGAGAGGGATCACTAGGTCGTCGCGGCCGTGGATCATCAAGGTGGGGTGGGGGATCGCGCGGAGGTCGGCTTCGGGGTGGGCCATGGCATCGACCCAGCGCTGGCGAGGAGCGGGGAACATGGAGGCGAACTTTTCTTGCACGCCGGGGCGGATGCTGGCGAGGTAACGCAGGTGGACGAGTTCGTCGGTGACCAGGTTGGGGTCGTAGGCGAAGGTCTCGCGCATGAGGCGGCCCATGAGTTCCTCGGAAGGCTCATAGCCCCACACCGCATCAAGTCCGGCGGTGATCTCAAAGGGCACGCCGACAGCACCCATGCACACCAGTTTGTCGACCCGTGACGGGTGGGCGATCGCGAGTGCCAACGCCATCGAACCGCCGAAGGAGTTGCCGACCACGTGTGTCTTCTCGATGCCAAGCGCGTCGAGCAGGTCAACGATCTGTTGGAGCCAGATCTCGCGGTCGTACACCTGATCCTCGGGCACCTCGGTGAAGCCGAACCCTGCCAGGTCGGGCGCCAGCACCCGAAAGTACGGCGAGAGCGAGCCAAACGTCAGCCGCCAGTTGGCGTATGCGGACACTCCAGGTCCGGAGCCATGCAGGAGCAGCACTGGATCCCCGGAGCCGAGGTCGTGGTAGTTCGTGATGAACGGGCCGGTCGGGATGCTCAACGCGACTTCTGGGTTGGTCATGGTGTCCAGACTCAGCGGCGCCAAGGCCGGAGTCAATCGGTGTTCCGCCTGCGGCGACGCTGATCTGAGTCGCGCTCACGTATCCTTGGCGAAGACCTTGATCGGCTCGGGGGGAACACCGTGAAGAAGCAACACATTGTTTTGGCGCTCGCGCTCGTCTTGATTGCGGTGGGCGTGGTCTTGGGTGTGAGCTCGTTCTTCGCTCCCAAGCAGTCACCTTCGGCAGATCCCAGCCCTTCGGTACAGACCTCTAGCACTGTGCCTACACCGACACCAACGCCGAGTCCAACCGAATCAGCGACCCCGACGCCTAGCCCCACGGAGTCGACCTCACCCTCGCAAACTCCATCTCCGTCTAAGTCGGCGAGCACCGACTCGCCTTATGGCCCGACGTCGAGGCAGTGCAAGGCGATGTCGAGGCTGCTGCTGGGTGCAAGTCGTCTGGGCCTGATGGCCAACGCTGGCACCACCGTGACTCAGGCCGATGTCGACCTAGCCTTCGCAAACCAACGCGGGGTGCCAGATGAGTTCAAAATCGTCGTACGCCGAATGAAAGCGGTCAGCCAAGAACTCGTTGGCAAGAGCGCAGACGAGGTGCTCGTCATTGCGCCCCGGTTCAGCGCCGCGATCGGTGACATGCAAAAGGCGACTCAAGCGGTGTGCAAGTAGTCACGACTTCACCAGTCGCGCAATTGCTGCGTTGGCCTCTGCGATTTTGGCTTCAGCTTCCTCGCCACCGGCGCGCGCGGCATTCACGACACAGTGCCGCAGGTGATCCTCAAGGAGTCCTAGTGCTACTGACTCCAGCGCACTTGTGAGGGCACTGATCTGGGTGAGGATGTCGATGCAGTAGGCATCTTCGGACACCATCCGATGCACGCCGCGGGCCTGACCTTCGATCCGCTTGATGCGGGCGAGGTAGCGGTCTTTGTCATACCCGTGGCTCATCGCTGGGCTCCTCTCACGTCGCGGCCAAATCCGCGCAGCCGCAAACTGTTACTCACCACAAAGACACTCGAGAACGCCATGGCTGCTCCGGCGATCATCGGGTTTAGCAACCCGAGTGCGGCCAGCGGGATTGCCACCACGTTGTAGGCGAACGCCCACCACAGATTCGTCTTGATCGTGCGAAG
>CALMMO010000416.1 GCA_937868455.1 uncultured Marmoricola sp. | reverse complement strand
AGTCCGCGGGAACACTGAGCCAGGCAAAAGTCACAAGTAAACCTGTGACTTTGGCGCTTTGCGGGGAGGATCTCCCCCGCAAAGCGCCAAACATCCCGGTTAAGCAGATGCGGGTGAGCACAGAAGTGAACGGCCCCAGAAGGCCCGCTTAGCGGCTCGGCTCGAAAAGTCCCATCAGGTTGCCCTCGACATCCTTGAAGTACGCCGACCAGCCCATGTCACCCACAGCCTGACGACCCAAGAGGGTCACGCCACCAAGAGACTCGATGCGCTCCAGGGTGCTCACGATGTCATCGACCTCGATGACGATAACCGGACGATCGGTGGGCGACTCGCGACGCAGCATCCCGCCGCCGATGTAGCCCGAGCTCGCGGGGCGGCCATCGTCGTCAACGGGGCCAGTGGTCGCGACGGTGTAATGCATCGAGGGGAGATAGTTGGTGGTCCAACCAAAGGCATCGGCATAGAACTTCTCGGCGCGAGCCCGGTCGTCGTACGGAATCTCAAAGTGCACTACGCGTCCGCTCATGCGGTGACTGTACGACGCCCCCAAAGCCCACGAAAACTCTTAGTGGGTGAGGTTACAAAGATTCACCGGTAGGTAAGCAGGTCACCGGTTTGCAGGTGGCTGTGTTCGTTGAAGCTGACCAGGGTCGTGCCACGGCGCCCAAGAATGACCTTGCTGATGGAGGCATTGACGACAACGGGGGTCATGCGCTCGTAAACCGCGCCACCACCACTGAGCAGCGCACTGGCAACCGCAGAGATAGGCCCGCCTGAACTAAACACCACTGCCGTGCCACTGTGGGCCAGCGCCTCAAGTCCTGCCATGGCGCGAGCGGCGAAGTCGACCCAGGTTTCGGAGTACGTCCCCGATCCCCCGCTGACCCATCTCGAGGTGGCCAACTCGAACCACTGCTGAAATTCCTGCGCAGTGGGGTCATCACCCGCAAAGGGTGCGGGGCACTGGGAGAGCACGTCGAGGGAGTCGAACTCATTCCACCGCGGGTCGGTCGTGGTCCCGATCGCCCACCCGGCGGCTTCCACCGCGAGTCGGGCGGTGTCGGCTTGGCGCTTCATCTCGCCGTGCACCACAACCGTCGGCTGCACGTCCTTCAAAGCTCGACCCACAGCCGTCGCCTGGGTTTCTCCCAGCGGGGAGAGTACGTCGTAGTCAGCAGCACCCCACGACGCCTGACCATGGCGAACCAAAATGACCTGGCCCATCAGCCCAGCAACTTGCGGCAGCGGGCCTCGAGCATAACCGCCACTTGGCCAAAGGTCGCGGAGAC
>CALMMO010000415.1 GCA_937868455.1 uncultured Marmoricola sp. | reverse complement strand
AAAGGGCGCGTCAAACCGGTGCGATTGCAAGGCGGACGAGCCGAAGCGGTACTTAAGTACCGCGAGCGTGAGGACAACGCAGCAGGCGCGGCGGTTTCACGCGCCCTCAGTAAGTAGAGACGTGGACGTGATCGTAGTGATTAGCGGTCGCTGAGCCGCGGCTGGGCATGTAGCGCCAGCCTTCGCCGCTGCGCACGGGGGTCCAGATGTGTTGGCGCCAGATGACGTCGTAGAGGTGGAGTTCGGCGGCGTGGGCGCGGAGGAATTCGGCGATGCGGGTGCCGAGTTGGTTGTCGCTGGTCATGATGTCGAGGGCGCGGCCGCTGGAGTGTTCGCCGTGGTTGTCCCAGCCGCCGATGTGGGTGATTTCGGGGAAGTTGTTGCATACGGCGCGGTAGACGCGAACGGCGCTGCTGGTGAGTCCGCTTTCGGTGCCGACGCCGGGGCAGGCTTTCATGGAGAGTCCGAGCGCGGCTGGGTCGTCTGTGGCGTTGTCGACGAGGTATTCGGCGGTGACCCAGTAGTACTCGCCGTCGACTTTGACTTCAGCGAATTTGCCGTCGCGTTGCCCGGTGGCGATGACTTTGCTGGCGGAGGCGAGGGTGCCGGCGACTTCGGCGTTTGGTTCGGGGGTGAAACGCAGGTCGAGTGCGGCGGTGGTGAATTTTTTGTCGCGCAGACGCAACTGGGTGCCGACTTGGGTTGCGACCTCGACTGGCCTGGCAGCTGATCGCGATGCGGCTTCGGTGCGCGATTCCAGCGCTTCGGCTTCGGTGAGTTTTGATTGGTTGGTGCCGCTGAGGTCTGCGGTCATTGCCGCGCCTGAGCCACTGAGTACGACGCCCGCACTGACCGCCCCTAAGGTCACTGCTGGAGCCGCAAGTGAGGCGGCTCGGAGCACGGGACTCTTGGGCTTTTCCAGCTTGTGACTGGCACGGTGGCGACCTTGTGTCACGTTCGACCTATCGGTTTGACGTCAGGGCAGGTCCACCAAACCACATGGTCGGGGGGTAATTGCAAATCTGAGCGCCACCTTGTGGACATCATCACGTGATCTTCTCGTGATCATCTTGTGATCTGTCTGGACCACTCGCTTAGCCCCCTGAGGGCAGGTGCGCGTCCTCGGTCACATGCAAGGAGGAGCCGTCTGCGTCGTTGAGCCACCCTTCGGGCATGACGACCCCTCTGCGTGGTCCGCCTTGGCGACCGCGTGGCGCACCGAGTTCAGTGGCGGGGAAGGGTTCAGTGGGGTCGAGCCGGGCGAGCAGCTCATCGAGTTCGCGCAGGGAGGTCACCAGGGCCAAGCTGTGGCGTAATTCTCCCCCGGCACGAAATCCTTTGAGGTACCAAGCGATGTGTTTGCGGAACTCTTTGCAGGCGCGTTCTTCGCCCATGTGCACGCTGAGCAGCTCAGCATGCCTGCGCATCATCGAGGCCACCTCGCCCAAGGTGGGCAGCGTCGCCACGGGGTTGCCGGCAAAGGCAGCCGCTAGGTCGCGAAAGAGCCACGGGCGTCCCAAACAGCCTCGCCCCACGACAACTCCGGCAGCACCGGTGTGGTCCATCATCGCCAGAGCGTCAGAGGCTTCCCAGATATCACCGTTGCCGAGCACTGGAATGTCGACGGCGGCCACGAGTTCGGCGATGGAGTCCCAGTCGGCAACCCCCGAATAACCTTGTACGGCGGTGCGCCCGTGCAAGGCAATAGCAGCACACCCAGTCTCTTGGGCGATGCGTCCAGCGTCGAGGAACGTCAAGTGGTCCTCATCGATGCCCTTACGGGTCTTCATCGTGACTGGCACCCCATAGGGGCTCGCTGCGGCCACCGCCGCCTCAAGGATTCGGGCCAGGAGTCCGCGCTTCCAGGGCAGCACTGCTCCGCCGCCTTTGCGGGTCACCTTGGGCACGGGGCAGCCGAAATTCAAGTCGACGTGCGCGACGCCGTACTGCTCACACAAGATGGCGGTGGCGTTGCCGACGTAGCCCGGGTCTGTCCCGTAGAGCTGAACCGACCGGACGCGTTCGGTCTCATCAAAGACCAGCATCTGTTTCGTCGTCGCGTCGCCCTCAACGAGCCCGCGACTGGTGATCATCTCGCAGACGTAAAGACCGGCGCCTTGTTCGGCACAGAGTCGGCGGTAGGCCGCGTTGGTGATGCCCGCCATAGGCGCGAGCACCACCGGTGGATCGACCGTGAGTGATCCCAGCCTTAGCGGCTCAACCATCAGCAGCCGAGCAGACGCGAGGCCATCCACCCCTGCACCTGGTCGAGGGCCACTCGCTCTTGCGACATGGAGTCGCGCTCGCGAATCGTCACCGCGTGGTCATCGAGGGTGTCAAAGTCGACGGTGAGGCAAAACGGCGTGCCGATCTCGTCTTGCCTGCGGTAGCGGCGGCCGATGGCGCCGGCGTCGTCGAACTCAACATTCCAGTTCTTGCGCAACTGGGCTGCTAGGTCCTTGGCCTTCGGGGTGAGGTCTGCGTTGCGCGAGAGCGGCAACACCGCGGCCTTGACGGGAGCCAGGCGGGGATCGAGTCGCAAGACGGTGCGCTTGTCGACACCACCCTTGGTGTTGGGAGCCTCGTCCTCGACATAGGCGTCGACCAGGAATGCCATCATCGAACGGTTGGGGCCACCTGCAGGCTCGATGACATAAGGCACGTAACGCTCGTTGTTGGCCTGATCGAAGTAGGAGAGGTCTTGGCCTGAGAACTTGGAGTGCTGGGACAGATCGAAGTCAGTGCGGTTGGCGATGCCTTCGAGTTCACCCCACTCGCTGCCGGTGAAGCCGAACCGGTACTCGATGTCGACGGTGCGCTTGGAGTAGTGGCTGAGCTTTTCTTTGGCGTGCTCGTAGTGGCGCAGGTTGTTCGCATCGATGCCCAGGTCGACGTACCAACGAGTGCGCTCGTCGATCCAGTACTGATGCCACTCCTCGTCTTCGCCGGGCTTAACGAAGAACTCCATTTCCATCTGCTCGAACTCGCGAGTGCGGAAGATGAAGTTGCCGGGGGTGATTTCGTTGCGGAAGCTCTTGCCGAGTTGCGCGATGCCGAAGGGTGGCTTCTTGCGGGTTGCGGTGACCACGTTGGCGAAGTTCAAGAAGATGCCTTGCGCGGTTTCGGGGCGCAAATAGTGGAGCCCAGACTCGTCTTCGATGACCCCGAGGTAGGTCTTGAGCATCATCTGGAAGTTGCGTGGCTCGGTCCAAGCCCCGCGCACGCCACAGTTGGCGCACGCCAAGGTGGCGATATCGATGTCATCGGGGCTTGCTGGAGCATCGGCTTTGCCCTGCAGCTTCTCAAAGGCTGCCTCTTGCATGTGGTCGGCCCGGTAGCGCTTGTGGCACGACTGGCATTCAGTTAACGGGTCGGTGAAGGTCTCAAGGTGGCCCGAGGCCTCCCAGGTTTTGGTCGGCAAGATGATGCTGGAGTCCAGACCGACCACGTCGTCGCGGCCGGTGACCATGGAGCGCCACCATTGGCGCTTGAGGTTCTCTTTGAGTTCAACACCGAGCGGTCCGTAGTCCCAGGCCGATCGTGTGCCGCCATAGATCTCACCAGCGGGGAAAACCAGTCCACGGCGCTTGGCCAAAGAGATGACGTTGTCGATGGTTGAAGCAGGCTTCTTCACTGGCACTCCTCTATGGGGGTCACCGACTGGCTTGCCGGCGCACGAAGCATCAAGTTTAGGGGGCGAACAGGCTAGCTTTGACCACGCGCAGCGGCGTCGTTAAGTTCGTGATCGGTGGTTTCGTAGGCCGTTGGCTCATCAATGGCACGACTGAGCAAGGGCACCGCACCGAGTTTGACGTCGTACGCCGAGAGCGCGCGGCGATAGCTGCCAACATCGGCCCAACGGGTCACCATGGTCCACAGAGTCGGGTCGTCGATGTTGCGAGCTAAATCGCCGTGGCGGAAGCCTGGCTTGGCAGCTAGAAGGCTCAGCGCTGTTTCGGCGTCTTGCCGAAATTGCTCGGCCTCACTAGGGATCAGCTGGAACCTGACGACGACTATCATCGATCAAGGCTAGCGGCAACCATTTGACAATGATTCCCAAAACTAATGAGAATCATTCTCATGAAGGCTCCAGGACGCCTCACGGCTCTCGTTCTCACCGCAGTGTTGGGTGCATCCGGGTTAGCCAGTTGTGCGGATGACTCAAGTTCCAAACCCACCGTCGCCGCCTCGTTCTACCCCTTGGCATGGGTTGCCGAGCAGGTGACGGGCGATCGTGCAACGGTCACAAACCTCACTAACCCAGGCACCGAACCGCACGACGCCGAACTCACCGTCGATCAAGCCACAGCTTTAGCCTCGGCACAGGTCGTGCTCTATGAGAAGGGCCTACAGCCAAGCATCGACGCCGCCATCGCCAATACCTCCGGCGAGACGGTGGAAGCCTCGGAGTTCGCCTCGCTCATGACACCCAAGGGCGAGACGAATACCGACCCACACTTTTGGCTTGACCCCACCCAGTTGTCGAAGGTAGCCGAAGGTTTCACCGAAGTCTTGGCCAAAGCCGACCCAGAGAATGCGGACTACTACCGCGCTCGCTTCGGCCTGCTTCAACGCAGGCTTGCCGAACTTGATCGTGACTGGCAACGAGGGCTCCGGCAATGCACGAACCGCACCATCATCGTCACTCACAACTCATTTGAGTACGTCGGCCAGCGCTACGGCCTTACCGTCGTACCCATCGCTGGGCTGGCGCCGGACGCTGAACCTTCCACGAAACAGTTGGCGGCAGTCGCGAAGCAAGGCAAAGACGCACAGGTCACTGCCATCTTTACTGAGCCACTGACTAGCCCTGCCCTAGCAGACACTTTGGCACGACAGCTGGGTATCAAGACTGCGGTTCTGGATCCCGTGGAGGGCGTCTCAGCCGACGCCAAGGGCGACTACATCTCCATCATGCGAAGCAACTTGGCCACCTTGCGCTCTGTGAATGGCTGCTCATGAACATCATCGAGGTGCGTGATGCCGGTCTAGTCGCTTCCGGCCGGCCTCTCCTACAGCGCGTTAACCTGCGCGTCGATCGCGGCGAGGTGGTTGCACTTCTGGGCGAAAACGGCTCAGGGAAATCCACGTTGGTCAAGATGATCCTGGGCTTGCGAGCCGCCACGAGCGGCGAAGTGAGGTTGTTTGACACCCCGCTGGGGCAGTTTCACCAATGGCATCGCGTTGGCTACGTGCCCCAGCGAAGCGCAGCGGCATCTGGGGTCCCAGCGACTGTCTGGGAGGTAGTGGCCTCCGGTCGACTTTCGCGGCGCAGGATCTTCGCGCCGCTAGGGAGCCGTGGTCGTAGCGCCATCTCTGGCTCCCTCAAGTCGGTGGATTTGACCGAGCGCGCCCACGATCCATTTGACACGCTTTCGGGCGGGCAACAACAGCGAGCGTTGATCGCTCGTGCCCTGGCAGCCGAGCCTGAGCTCTTTGTTCTCGATGAACCCAATGCCGGTGTTGACACTGCCAACCAAGAGGCCCTGGCTTCGACGTTGGAGGTGCTGGTCTCACTGGGCGCCACTGTGCTTGTCGTGCTTCACGAACTTGGTCCGATGGCTCCCCTTGTCGATCGCACCGTTGTCATCCACGACGGCAAGATCACCCAAGATGGCGTCCCTTTAGCCCATAGCCACGGGGCCCATCACCACCATGCCCAGGCGGATCTCGTCTCCCACGTGCCACCACTGAGCGCTCCTCTAGACCGCTCACCACTGGAACGCGGAGGCACCACGTGAGCGCCTTCACGCTGCCCTTCGTCCAACTCGCGCTCGCCGCAGCGTTGATCACCGGCATCGCCGCCCCCACTGTCGGCACGTATCTAGTGCAACGACGCATGTCTCTCATGGGCGATGGGATCGGACATATAGCGGTGACCGGTGTCGCCTTAGGGCTTCTCACAGGCCAATCCCCCACCCTGATCGCGATCATTGTGGCGGTTGTCGGCGCGCTGACCATCGAGATCATCCGAGTTGCTGGCAAGGCCAGTGGCGACGTGGCCTTGGCCCTACTCTTCTACGGCGGAATTGCCGCGGGTCTAGTTGTGGCATCGCGAGCCGGCAACGGCACTGCGTCACTGCAGCGCTATTTGTTTGGCTCCATCCTGACGCTGACGCTCACCGATTTGGTGGTCACAGCAGTGTTGGCCGCGGTCGTCATTGCAGTGTCGGTGCTCCTTTTACCTCAACTCTTCGCGGTCTCTCACGACGAGGACTACGCCCGCACGACTGGCATCCCTGTCAGGTTGTACGGCGCACTGATTGCCGTGATGGCTGCGATTACGGTCACGGTGGCCATGCGCACCGTCGGCCTCTTGCTCGTCAGCGCACTGATGGTCATTCCGGTGGCCACCGCCCAACAGTTCACCAAGGGGTTTCGCACCACCATGCTCACCGGCATGGCGATCGGTGCGGCAGCTGCCGTGAGCGGTGTGGCACTTTCGGCGCTGATCGGCGACGTGCCACCAGGAGCGATGATCGTGTTGCTGTGTCTAGCTGCGTTTGTGGCCGCAACGCCTGTTGGCGTGGTGCGAGCTCGCCGTGCGCGGGCACGCCTGCCTTTCCAACCACTCATCGAGCCTGTCGAGCATCACGATCACAGCAACGACCACGCCGATCATGTTCACGGCGAAACATGTGGGCACCTCGCTGTGGCCCACGGTGACCACATCGATTACGTGCACGATGGCCATCGTCACGCCGTACACGAGGGACACTATGACGAGCACTGAGCCGACGACCGAGATTCGCCCAACCCGTCAGCGCCGGGCAATCGCAGAATTACTCGAAACCATCGACGACTTTCGCAGCGCCCAGGAGATTCACGATCGGCTTCGGACTCAAGGCCATGCGGTCGGACTCTCCACGGTCTACCGAACCTTGCAGACACTCGCCGATTCAGGTCAGATCGATATGTTGCGCCATGAGAGCGGCGAATCGGTCTATCGACGCTGCTCACAGACCCATCACCATCACTTGGTCTGTCGAAGTTGCGGCGCGACGGTCGAAATCGAAGGCCCTGCTGTGGAGACTTGGACTAACGCCATGGCTACTCGACACGGTTATTCATCTGTGTCCCACACGCTGGAGATCTTCGGAACCTGCCCTGAGTGCTGAAAACCAACCGCCTTTTTCGTAGGAGAAGCCCGTGCCCCGATTGCCATCACCACATCCCTCAGGAGCACAGCCCCCTCAGCTTCCGGCTGCTCTTGTCCCTCAGCACGTCGCCATCGTGATGGACGGCAACGGCCGCTGGGCAAAGGAGCGGGGATTACCGCGGACTGCTGGTCACGAACGCGGCGAGCACTCGCTTTTTGATGTCGTTGAGGGCGCTATCGAGATCGGGGTCAAGGCGATCTCGGCCTATGCCTTCTCTACAGAGAACTGGAGTCGCTCACCGGCCGAGGTGAAGTTCTTGATGGGCTTCAACCGCGATGTCATCCGACGACGCCGCGATGAGATGAACGAACTCGGTGTGCGGGTTCGGTGGGCTGGACGCACACCGCGGCTATGGCGATCGGTGATCAAGGAACTTCAGGTTGCTGAAGACCTGACTCGCAATAACGATGTCCTTACGTTGACCATGTGTGTGAACTATGGCGGACGAGCCGAACTCACTGATGCTGCCTCACGCATGGCCGCTGATGCAGCCGCAGGAAAGCTCAACCCCAATCGGATCACCGAAGCAACATTCGCTCGATACCTCTACGTCCCAGAACTTCCAGACGCCGACATGATCTGGCGTACGTCGGGAGAGCAACGGCTTTCGAACTTCGTGCTCTGGCAGGCGGCGTACTCAGAAATGGTGTTCACCGATGTGTTGTGGCCCGATGTCGATCGGCGCCACCTGTGGCAGGCGATTACGACCTACGCCGAGCGAGATCGTCGATACGGATCCGCATAAGCTTCGGCAAGTCGCAGTCACATCAGTCACATCGGCCACTAGGGTCCCAGAGGTAACACTCGCGATCCTCAGGAGTTGATGTGTCCCGATGGCCTGCCCACCAGTGGTGGCGACTCACCAGCACTGGACTGTGTGCTGTTGTGTTGGCCGTCGGTTTCATGGCACCAACATTCGCCAAAGATCCCGGCGATGTGGCCGGTTTGCGCGCAGCTAACCGGGCATGGCACCGCTGTCTGGTCAACCAGCGGCCCTTGGTCGCGGCCGTAAAGTCCACCTCGGCAATGGCGCGTCGCGCAAAGAGCGCGGTTGAGGCCGCGGCCGACCGAGTCAAAGCGCAACAGACCACTCTCGTGAAACTGACCACCGAGGCCCGCAAAGCCAAGGCCGCCATGCTTCGTGAGCATCGACCCAAAGTGCGTCAGCGGTTACGCAAAATTGCGCTGAACAAAGCCATAGTGGCAAACAAGGCCGCTGACACCCTCAAGAGGCTCCAGACAAACGCCGGGCACGCCAAAGAACGTTTGGCGCAGGCCAACAAGGCAGCCGTGGTGGCCCGTCGCAAATTGGCGGGAATGCCTTGCCCGAAACCGGTGTGGAGCCCCAATCCGTTCAGTGAATTTAGCTATCCCAAGGCCGATACCGCCCAGGCGCGCACCGCGATTAGGTACGCCGTACTCAGTGCTATCGAGCACTCACCACGCGGATCCAGCATTCGCATCGCGACCTACGCCTTTGCCGACGCCGCCATCGAGAACGCCTTGATTGCCGCGGCAAAGCGGGGGGTCAGTGTTCGTGTGCTCGTGGCAACCACACCCAAGAATGACGAATCACGGTCGTGGGCACGACTCAAGCACGCTTTGGGCTCACCAGGTCGCGGCGCGCACAAGAGCACGTGGGCGCGCGCCTGCGTGCGCTCGTGCCGCGGGGCCAGCGGAACGATGCACACGAAGATGTACCTGTTCTCCCACGTCGGGCACCAGCGCTGGGTCACGATGTTTGGTTCAGCCAACCTGACCAGGTTCGCCTTTCAGGGTCAGTGGAACCACATTGATTCGGTGATCGGCAAGTCAACCTACGACCGATTCTCGCGAATCTTCTCCTCGATGGCCCCTGATCATCCCGTTAAGCAGGAGTTCCAGCGCTTCCACACCTCACAACTGTCCGGAATGCTCTTTCCCAATCCGCGTGGATCAGTCAAGAACGATCCGATGACTCCCGTGCTGAACCAGATTCGCTGTGAAGGTGTCAACAAGACCGTCGTCAGGATTTCGATGTATTCCTGGTTCGACGACCGAGGAATTGCCCTAGCTCGCTTGGTTCGCAAGAAGTGGGATCAGGGTTGTGACGTCAAGATTGTGGTCGGCTTGACGAACAATCTGGTTCGCCAAGCGCTGCGCCACAAGGGCAAGCGCGGCCCGGTACCTATGCGGGTTGTTTACAAGTCAAACCAGCACGGCGATCAGTTGTACTACGACCACAGCAAGTACGTCGCAATCAGCGGCAACTACGCCGACACCCAGACGAAACTGGTGTGGACCGGGTCGATGAACTTCACTGCGTTTGGCTTCAGCAACGACGAAATCGTGATCCGACTCAACGGATCGCGGGTCTACTCCGACTATGCACAAAACTTCCAGCGAGTGTGGAACGCCCCCCAGGCCCAGTTGCCCAAGCCGTTCTCCTAGAACCCCGATCGGGAGGTTGGCTACACGGCGCGTTCACCGCGTCGCAGGGCCATCTAGCGGCGAGAATGGGCGGATGCCGCTCTACCGTGATGAAGCGATCGTGCTTCGCACGCGCAAATTGGCTGAAGCTGACCGGATCATCACCTTGCTCACGCGCGAGCACGGCGTGGTGCGGGCCGTGGCCCGCGGCGTGCGCCGTACCACCTCCAAGTTTGGCTGCCGGCTCGAGCCCTTTAGTCACGTCGACTTGCAACTGGCGGTGGGGCGCAATCTCGACACGATCACTCAAGCGGTCTCACGTGATGCATTCGGGGCGACCATCAGCGCTGACTACGACACCTACACCGCTGCTTCAGTGATGCTTGAGACTGCCGAGCGACTCGTGGCTGAGGAGCGTGAACCATCGGTTCAGCAGTACTTGTTGCTTGTTGGTGCGTTGCGCGCCATTACTTCTGGAGAGCGACGCCCCGCCGATGTGATGGATTCGTTCTTGTTGCGCTCGCTATCGGTGGCTGGCTACGCCCCGTCATTTGACGCCTGTGCCCGCTGTGGGCTCGAAGGTCCGCATCGGGCCTTTCATCCCGCACACGGCGGCATGTTGTGCACGACCTGTCGACTCCCAGGGGCCGCTTCCCCCTCCCCCGTGACTGTTGGCCTGCTAGGCGCCTTGCTCAGTGGCGATTGGGCCGTGGTTGAGGCAGATAGCGACCCGCGAGCACGGCGTGAAGCCGCGTCGCTGGTTGCTGCCTACGTGCAGTGGCACCTGGAGCGCGGCTTGCGCTCGTGGGAGTACGTCGCACGCTAAGCGGTCCCCTCCTGAAGGGACTGGCTATGCCTCTCCCCAGAAGATCCGATCCACGACCTTGAATCCTTGGCGGGCGATCCGCTGGTAGTCGTTGACCATCTCCTCGGTGCGCCCGGGCCCGTAACCCAACACCATGGCCACTGCAGCGCGTTCGCGAGCATCACGCGGCAACTGGTCGCTGGTGCGACCGCGCACCAACACCGTCGCGTTGCGTGCTCGACTCGCGCTCAACCACGCTTCGCGCAAAGCAGTGCTGTCATCAGCACTGATCAGATCGGCTTCGAGCAAGGCATCTAAGGCAACCAAAGTTCCAGGGGTGCGCAGCCCCTCAACTGCATGGGCGTGGCGCATCTGCAGCACCTGCACGCACCATTCGATGTCGGCCAACCCGCCGCGGCCTAGCTTGAAGTGGGTGGCTGGATCAGCGCCGCGAGGCAGTCGCTCAGCGTCCACACGTGCCTTGATCCGGCGAATCTCGGTGAGGTCGTGCTCGCTGAGCCCCTTGCTCGGGTAACGCAACGGCTCGATGAGGGCATGGAATCGCTCGCGCAGGTCCAGATCACCCACACAGGCGTCCGCACGCAGCAGCGCCTGGGCTTCCCACACGGCCGACCACTTGGCGTAGTAGGCGCCATAGGAGGCGATGGTGCGCACCAGGGGGCCCTGCCTGCCCTCAGGTCGCAGGTCCGCATCCACTTCGAGTGCTGGATCGGTGGCGGGCATGGCGAGGAGGCGTCGTACCTCGTTAGCCACTGCGGTTGCCATCGACGTGGCCAATTGGGGATCGGCATCAGGGTGCGGGTCGTGGACGAACATCACATCCGCATCATAGCCCAGTTCTCCGCCGCCATAGCGCCCCATTGCCACCAGTGCCATCTGGGTGGGCAGCGCCGCTTTGCGATCGGCCTCCACCACGTGGATCGCTACCCGAAGCGCCGACTCCAATGTCGCACTCGTCAGATCCGTAAGCCCGGTGCCAACATCGACGACGCTGAGATCCTCAGTTAAGTCGGCCACGCTGATGCGCAGCAATTCACGTCGCCGGATGCCCCGCACCGCCAAGATCTCCTCGGCCGCAGTGGTACGACGCGTCCGAGCGGCCTCCATCTCGGCTTGGATCGCGTCGCGACCCATCGGGTGCCACTCGTCTGAACTGCCCAGCACCCGCACGCCTTCGGGCTCTCGTTGCATCAAGTCGGTGCTAAACCTGCTGGTGGCCAACACCTGTGCCAGACGCTGAGCAGTGCGACCTTCGTCGCGCAGCATGGAGAGGTACCAAGGGGTGCGGCCTAGCGCCTCAGAGATTCGTCGGAACCTAAATAACCCGGCATCGGGGTCAGGAGCATCCGCGAACCACTCCAGCATCACCGGGAGCAGCGTGCGTTGGATCGCTGCCGTGCGCGAAACGCCTCCGGTGAGCGCCTCAAGGTGTCGCAGCGCATCGGCCGGATCGAGGTAGCCCAACGCGCTGAGCCGTTGTTTGGCCGCATCGGGGGTCAGTCGCACGTCCTGCCCAGGGATTCGGGCCACCGCAGCCAGCAAGGGCCGATAGAACAACTTCTCGTGCAGCCTGCGCACCTCTTGGCGATGGTGGCGCCATTGCTTGTTGAGTTCGTCGATGGGGTCTTTCAGGTACCCCAGTGAGCGTCCCAGGCGGCGCAGCGATGCTTCGTCATCGGGAAACACGTGGGTGCGGCGCAACTGGTAC